>JAYPCR010000007.1:0-24659 GCA_038124805.1 Candidatus Pelagibacteraceae bacterium | reverse complement strand
TAAACAGTTTAAGAATAATAAAGATGTTCAAAAAGACATTGAACTATTATCAAGTCAGGTTGAAAGATGTAATCAGATTTTGAAAAAATTATCTCTAAACCCTATAGAGGAAGATGAATTTATAGATAGAGACATAACTATAAGAGAATATTTAAATGAAATAATTTTATCTTTCAAAGAAATCAGTTCTAAAAATTTTGTATTTAATTATGAACAAGACTCTAATAGTTTTGAAATCACAAAATCTATTGAAATTGTTTATGGTTTAAGAAATTTTATAGGTAATGCTAATAAATATTCTAAAGATAGTGTTATTATAAATCTTAGAAGTGACAGTGAAATTACAGAAATAAGTATTGAGGATGATGGTCCTGGATATCCAAGAGATATATTGCCTAAAATTGGTGAACCTTATTTAAAATCTTCAAAAAATAATGAACTTTCAGGACTAGGACTAGGGATTTTTATAGGAAAAACCTTGTTAGAGAAAAATTTTGCATCAGTAAAATGTGATAATTCCAAAACAAGAAGTGGAGCCGAAGTAATAGTTAAATGGAAGAATAAAGAACTAATTAATATTTAATGTAGTTTAGCTTTTGTATCAAATAAAGAACTTAATTGAGAGACCATTACATCACCCAGTTCATTTACATCTGTAATTTTAATTGCTCTATCATAATATCTAGAAACATCATGACCAATTCCAATCGCTAAAATTTCAATTTCTGTTTTATCTTCAATAAATTTCACCATTTTTTTTAAATGTTTTTCTAAAAAATCTCCAGAATTAACTGAAAGTGTTGAGTCATCAACTGGTGCTCCATCAGATATTACCATCAGAATTTTTCTTTCTTCTTTTCTTTTTTTCAATCTGTTAAATGCCCATAAAATGGCTTCTCCATCTATATTCTCTTTAAGTAATCCTTCTTTTAACATTAAACCAATATTACTTTTTGCTTGTCGCCAATGTGTATCAGCACCTTTATAAATTATATGCCTTAAGTCATTGAGTCTTCCTGGTGTTTTAGGCTTCCCATTTTTATTCCATGATTCTCTGCTTTGACCACCTTTCCAATTTTTTGTAGTGAAACCAAGTATTTCAACTTTAACTGAACATCTCTCTAAAGTTCTTGATAAGATATCTGCACAAATTGCTGCTATAGTGATTGGTCTTCCTCTCATTGATCCCGAGTTATCAATTAGTAGTGTCACAACTGTATCTTTAAATTCTAAATCTTTTTCTTTTTTAAAAGATAAAGAATTATATGGATCTATTATAATTCTTGGTAGCTTTGAGCTATCTAGTAAGCCTTCTTCAAGATCAAATTCCCAAGCACGATTTTGTTTTGCTAAAAGTTGTCTTTGTAGTTTATTTGCAAGTTTAGTTATCACATCCTGAAAACCAACTAATTGTTGATCAAGTGTTTTTCTAAGTTTTTTAGATTCATCAGCATTTTCTAGGTTTTCAGCTTTAATTACTTCATCAAATTCTGTGGTAAATATTTTATATTCAAGATTAATATTATTTAAAATTTTCTTTTGAACTACCTGCTCTGAACTTTCTTTTTCAGAGTCAGTATCAACTAATTGTTCATCCATTTTAAATTCATCAATATTATAATCTGCATCCAAACTCGCCTCAGTTTCTTCTTCTTTATTTTGATCTTTTTTATCTTCTGAGTCACTTTCTTCATCATCATTTGCAGGATTATCTTGGCCTTCATCAGGATTTTGTTCTTTGGTTTCTTCATTTTCTTCACTTTCAAAAATATCCATTTGCTCAAATATTTCTGAAAATTTTGAACTATATTTGCTCTGATTTTCTAAATTTTCTTTAAGAAATTTTATATGTTTGCTTATTGATTGATCAAACTCTGTTTCCCAAAAACTTAACATTTTAGAGGTTAATGAGTTTAATTTAATTTTGTGAAAATTTTTTAACATATATAATTCAAAGGCCTCAACAACTGGTACATCGTCTTTTGTTTTGAGCTGATCTTTCCTTTTGAGATTGACTAATTGTTGATAATTTTCAGTAAAATTTTTTTCTATCCCTTTAAGCATTTTACCACCTAAAGTTTCATATCTAATTTTTTCAGCAATATTATACAAAGATCTACATGAATTATTTTGAGGAAGATTTTTTTTATAAATTTCATCATTTGAAAATTTTTTTTTAAGGGCATTAGAATCTGTTTCTGCTCTAAATCTAATAAAATCACTTTTACTCGTTAAATTATCTATTTCAAAAAAATCAAATTTATTTGAACTTTTATTATTTTTAGGATTTTCTTTTGCTTTTAGATCGTCAGAAATTACTCTTGCAGTTGACTCTAGGGCTTGTTTAAATTTTTCTTTAAGATTTGTCTCTTTGGTGCTCATTAAATTTGAATATTAACTAAAGACTCTGGCAATTCCTCTCCAAAACATCTTTGATAATATTCAGCGATTGTACTTTTTTCAATTTCATCGCATTTATTTAAGAAAGTTACTCTAAAGGCATAGCCAGTATCTTTAAAAATCTCAGCATTTTCTGCCCAGTGTAATACTGTTCTTGGACTCATAACTGTTGATATATCTCCTGCAATAAATCCTTTTCTTGTTAAGGATGCTACTTTAATCATGTTTGCAACTTTTTCTTTGCCTTTTGGATTATTAAGATTTTTATTTTTAGCTAAAATTATATCCATTTCTCTTTCAAGACTTAAATAATTTAGTGTGGTAACAATATTCCATCTATCCATTTGCCCTTGGTTAATTTGTTGTGTTCCATGATACAAACCAGTTGTATCTCCTAAACCAACAGTATTAGATGTTGCAAATAATCTAAAAAATTTATTTTGTTTAATAACTTTATTTTTGTCTAATAGAGTAAAATTTCCTTCTGCTTCCAATACTCTTTGAATAACAAACATCACATCGGGTCTTCCTGCATCGTACTCATCAAATACTAAAGCCACAGGATTTTGAATAGACCATGGCAGAATACCTTCATTAAACTGAGTTACTTGTTTACCATCTTTTAAAACTATGGCATCTTTACCTATTAAATCAATTCTACTTACATGACTGTCTAGATTTACTCTAATGCACGGCCAATTTAATCTTGCAGCAATTTGTTCAATGTGTGTTGATTTACCGGTTCCGTGATATCCTTGAACTAAAACCCTTTTATTAAAAGCAAAGCCAGAGATTATTGCTAGAGTAGTGTCTCGATCGAATTTATAATTTTTATCAATTTCAGGAACGTATTCAGTTTTTTCAGAAAAAGCATTTACTTCCATTTCGCTATCAATTCCGAAAGTTTGTTTTAATGAAATTTTTATATCAGGCTGTATGTTTAAGTTAGGTGTCAATTTTTTCTCTATATGTGTTTTTTAACTGCGTATAAGCTAATGTGATTAATTTTAGTTTTTCTTCGTATTTTTTATTTCCAGCATTTATATCGGGGTGAAATTTTTTGACAAGTAGTTTGAATTTTTCCTGTATTTTCACCCATTTTAGACCTACAGATACTCCTAAAATTCCAAAAGCTTTTATATCATTATGATCAAATTTAAATTTGCTCATATGGTTATATTCACTTTTTAATTTATCTTTATCAAGTTCATCTCTTAAAGTGTTATTCCATAAAACTTTGAAGAAGTTGTCCGAGGAGCTAAAACTTTGAGTTGGTTTGTGCCAAGTCATATCAGATTTTAGAAAATCCATAACTTGTTCATCATTCATTCCTGAAAAATAATTCCAATTTTTATTAAATTCTTTTACATGCTCTAAACATAGCAGACGATATTTTTTACTATTATCTTTTTCAACAGGCGCTTTATATTCACCTATTTCTTTACAATTATTCCAGTCACAAATATTTTTCATGATATATAATAAATAATATTTATGGATATAAATCAGTTAATTGCAATTATAAAAAAAAAAATTGTTAATGATTTTGTCGTTGAAGATATTGAGATCGAAGACAAATCTTTTTTACATAAAAATCATTCAGGAAATCAAGAAGGCAAGTATCATATAAAAATAAAACTTAAATCAGATCAGTTAAAAAGTTTAAATAAAATTGAAAGTACAAAAAAAATTTATAAAACTTTAGATGAGGAGATGAAGAACTTCATTCATTCAGTACAAATTTTAATTGATTAATTCTTGTCTTAGAAATGAAGCTAAAGAATTTTTGCTGAATTGATTTTTGTAAATAGGATGGCCAATTTTTTTTAGCAAGACCAAATTAATTTTATCAGAATTATTTTTTTTATCTTTAGTCATAAATGATAAAATTTTATTTAAATCTTTTAATGAAAAATATTTTTTAATATTCATGGGTAGTTTTGCTTTTTCTATATGATTTAAAATAGATTTTACCTCTTCATTTTTGATAAGTTTATTTTTTAAACTAAATTTTAAAGCTGTATTCATGCCTAATATTACTGCTTCACCATGATTTAATTTTTTTGAGTATCCAAGAGAAGCCTCATAGGCATGAGCAAAAGTATGTCCAAAATTCAAAACTTTTCTAATTTCTTTCTCTGTCTCATCTTTTTGAACTATATCACGCTTAATTTTGCAGCTCTCATAAATTGCTTTTCCAATATATGGAGATTTTAAATTAAGAATATTAAAAACATTTTTGTCTAAGTAATCATAAAATTTTTTATTTAATATAAGAGAGTGTTTTAATACTTCTCCATAACCACAAATTAATTCTCTCTTTGGCAGAGTTTTTAAAAAATCTGTATCACTTATAACTAATCTTGGCTGGTAGAAACTTCCTATTAAATTTTTTCCATATTCAGTATTAACGCCAGTTTTACCTCCAATTGAAGAGTCTACTTGAGATAATAAAGTTGTTGGAATGTTTACGAAAGTTAAGCCTCTTTTAAATAAGCTTGCCGCAAAACCACCGACATCACCTGTAATTCCACCACCGATAGTAATTAAACAATCTTCTCTACTAAAATTTTCTTTGAGTAGAATGTTTAATATATTGTTAACACTATTTTGATTTTTATTTATTTCACTGGCATTGAAATTAAAAATATGAATATCTTTATTACCAAGAGATTTCTTAATTTTTAATGTAATTTTTTTTGAAATATTTCGGTCAACAACAAGCAAACATTTCTTAAAATTTAAAGAGTTTTTTTTAAAAATTGCAGATAATTTTGTAATTAGATTTGAACCAATAATTATTTGATAATTATTAGATTTAGTCTGAACTCTCAGCTGAATAGGTTTCATAAATTTTTAAAATTTTGTTAGTAATTTCTATTTTTGTTTTTTTTTCACAATTAATTTTATATAGCGCCTTTGCATAAATGTTAGAACGTTTTTTAATTAAATCAATTAATTCTTCATCAGTTGCTTTAAAAGCAACAGGTCTTTTTTGGCTATCTTTAATTCTATTAATTAATGTTTTACTATTCCAATTTAGCCAAAAGGATAGATTATTTTTTAATACTTCATTTTGAATATTTTCATTATTAAATGCACCACCACCTAATGAAAATACTCCATTTTCATTTTTTATAAATTTTAAGGTAATTTTTTCTTCTATTTTTCTAAAAAAAGATTCTCCTTTTGACTCAAAAATTTCTGTGATTTTCATATCTTGTTCTTTTTCAATTTCAGCATCTATGTCAAAAAATTTTAATTTTAATTTTTTTGCTACAAGTGAGCCTATAGATGTCTTTCCTGAACCCATCATGCCTACAAAAACAAGATTTTTTTTTGATTTCATAAGTTTCTTTATTGAAAAAACACAAATATGTCTTAATTTGAAATTAATTAACGATATATGCAATTCACTAAAAATACAAGTTCAGGCAAAAGCAATTTAGTTAGTTTGATTGTAAAGATTGGGATAGTTTTAGCTGTGTTGATCACAATAATTTTTTTTGTAAGTAAAATTGATTTTCCTGCTCCTAAAAAAGAAGTTGATAAAATTATTCCTAATGAGAATTTCAAAATTATTAAATAAGATTAGTTTATCAATTATTTTTTCAATTTTACTGTTATGTACAAAAGCAATTGCGGAAGACACCCCAGTTGATATTTGGAACATTGATAAAAAAGAGATTGAAAAAATTTCTACTGAAAATTTAACCTCCACAAGCGCTACTTCTGAAAATAAAAGTATTACTGAGACTGATATATATAAAATGCAATCTCAAAATCAGGGAGATTTAATTCAGTTAGATACAGATGTAAAATCAAAAGAGGTTAAGATTGTTGGTCTATATGACCCTGAAGACAATGGTTTGGACATAAATATGTGGCTCAATTCAGATGGAGTTGCATTAAAAAATATTTTTGAAAGTATTAATTCTATGAACTTATCTAAAGATGCTAATGAAATTTTAGATATTGCTTTGCTTACCAATGCTTATTACCCATCAAACAATATAACTGATGATGAATTTTTAAAATTTAAATCAAATTGGTTAATAAAGTATCCAAATTTAGATTTAATTGAAGAATACTTAATTAAAAATCAAATAATTAATGAAAATCCAGAATTAGCTAAATACTTAGTTGATCAATATTTATCACAATCAAATATTGAAAAATCATGTGAATTTTTTTCAAAAATTACAGAACCAATCAATAACGATTATTTATCAAAATTTAATGTTTATTGTTTGATCAATAACAACAAAATTGATGAAGCTATTTTAATATATGATTTAAAAAAAGAATTAGGTTTTAAAGATCAATATTTTGAAAAAAAATTAAATTATTTAGTTGGTTATACAGAAGAAATAGATGAGACTATTTCAGAAAATTCAATTCTTGATTTCCATCTAGCTCACAGAACAAATCCAAAATTTTCTTTTGAACCAAAGGAAGATACACCTAAATTAATTTGGAAATACCTTTCTACATCTAATTTATTATTTAATATTAATGAAATTGAAATTACTGATGTTGATAAAATTGCAATTGTTGAAAAAGCTGTTCATGAAAAAAATTTTTCCGAAACTGATTTATATGAATTGTATAAACGTTTCCAATTTAAAATTGATCAATTATTAAATGCAACTGAACTTTATAAATCTATGCCTTCAATTGAAGCAAAAGCATTAATTTATCAAAGAATTCTTTTAACATCAGAAACTAGTAAGAAAATTGAGTTAATAAAAATTTTAAAAGATATTTTTATAAAGGAAAATATAAGCCTAGCATTTGATGAGGAGCTTAAAAAATTTTTAAAAGAAATGGATCCAAATAGTATTCCTGCCAATTATACCACATTTTACACAGCAAGTTTAAATAGTGAGGAAAAGTTGGATAAAAAAATTAAATTTAATAATAAAATAATTCATCAATCAAAATTGATCAATTACTTTGGTGGGGAATATTCAAAAAAAGATATAGAAATTGAAATTGAAGAGCTATTGAAAAAAATAAAAAAAGACAAAAAATATTTTGTTTCAAAAAAAGATATTATATTTCTAGAAGCATTAAAATCAGATGGAGTTGAAATTTCTAAAAAATACAATGATTTATATGAAATTATCCAAACGGAAATGCCAGCTGATATTCAAAATATGATTGATAATAATGAAAAAGCGTTAGCTTTATTGAGAATTGCTCAAGTCATTGGTGAGGACAAAATTGAAAATATGGATGATGATACTATTTATTTTTTAATTAATACACTTAACCAATTAAACGTTGATTCAATTCGAAATAAAATTTTATTAAAAGTTCTTCCTTTAAAAGTTTAAAAATTATAATAAAATAAAATAATTATGGCAGTCAAAACTATATTAACTGAACCAAACAAAATTCTAAGACAAATTTCAAAACCAGTTGAAAAAGTTGGTAAAGAGGAACAAAAACTTATGGATGATATGTTGGACACTATGTATGCGGCTAATGGAATTGGTTTAGCAGCTATACAAATAGGTGTTCCAAAAAGAATAATTGTGATGGATATAAGTAGAGATCAAGATAAAAAAGAGCCAAGATATTTTGTTAATCCAACTATAAAAAATAAAGATCCACAAAAATCAACTTACGAAGAAGGGTGTCTTTCAGTTCCAAATCAATTTGCAGAAATTGATAGACCTAGTCAATGTGAAGTAGAATATTTAGATTATAATGGTGTTCC
This sequence comes from Candidatus Pelagibacteraceae bacterium, assembly GCA_038124805.1. GTDB lineage: Bacteria > Pseudomonadota > Alphaproteobacteria > Pelagibacterales > Pelagibacteraceae > Pelagibacter. The sequence continues at coordinate 16,534 of JAYPCR010000007.1, read as the reverse complement.
TCAACTTCTAAAAGCTGATGGTTTACTTGCTACTTGTATTCAACATGAAATGGATCATTTAGAGGGAATTTTATTTATTGATTATTTGTCAAAATTAAAAAAATCGATGATTATTAAAAAACTATCTAAAGCTAAGTCTGATAGAATAGTTGTTTAATTAATGTCTAAAAAAATAATTTTTATGGGTACCCCAATATTTGCAGTACCCATACTTAAATCTCTATATCAAAATGGTTATCCAGTATCAGTAGTTTATACGCAACCACCTCAAAAATCACAAAGAGGTCAAAAAGTTAATAAATCTCCAGTTCAGAATATGGCTGAAACTTTAAACTTAGAATTTAGAACACCAACTTCTTTAAAAGATAATGATGAAGAATTTAATTATTTAAAATCTCTTGAAGCAGATTTAGCAATTGTTGTTGCTTATGGACAAATAATTCCAAAAGAATTTTTAAGTTTAACTAAGAAGGGTTTTATAAATATTCATGCATCTATTTTACCAAAGTGGAGAGGTGCAGCACCTATTCAAAGATCGATCATGAATCTTGATAAAGAAACTGGTATTAGCATAATGAAAATTGCAGAAGAGTTAGATACTGGTCCAGTTTGTAATATTTATAAAATTGATGTTAATAATGATGAGAATGCAGAAGAAGTTTCTGAAAAACTTTCTTTACTGGCAGCAGAAAAAATAGTGGATGATATTGATGATATATTAGAGGATAAATCTAAATTTATAGAACAAAATCATTCAGATGCTACCTATGCATCAAAAATTAAAAAAGAAGAGGGTAAGTTAGATTGGAATTTAAATGCAAAAAATCTAATAGGTAAAATTAATGGTTTATTTCCAGTTCCTGGTGGATGGTTCGTTTTTAAAGGTGAAAGATATAAAATTTTAAAAGCTGAATTAGCCAGCGGAAGTGGAGCTGCAGGTGAGGTTTTATCTGATCTGCTAGAAATAGCTTGCGGTGATGGTCAATCTATTAAAGTTTTAGAAATTCAAAGACAAGGAAAAAGAGCCCAAAATATTGGCGAATTTGTACTTGGATCACAAATTAAAGCAGGAATGAATCTTTCTGATGGCTAGATATCAAATATTGATTGAGTATGTGGGCACTCTTTATAAAGGCTGGCAAATTCAAAAAAAAGGTAAAACCATTCAAGGCTTAATTCAAAAAAATTTAAAAAAACTTTTAAAAGAAAATATTGCTTTAGTAGGATCAGGTAGAACAGATGCTGGTGTTCATGCAGAGGAACAATCTGCTCATTTTGATTGTACTTATAATATATTAAATTTAGATAAATTTTTAAAATCAATAAATTATTTTTTAAATAAAGAGCAAATTGCTATTTTAAAAATTAAAAAAAAAAATTTAAACTTTCATTCAAGGTTTTCAGCAAAACAAAGAATATATAAATATATTATTTTTAATAGAATTAGCACACCTGTAATAGATTATAAAAGAGGCTGGCATATCATTAAAAAACTAGATTTAGATTTAATGAGGCAAGGAGCCAAAAAGTTGATAGGAACAAAAGATTTTTCAACCTTTAGGGCTTCAAGTTGTAACGCCAAAAGTCCAATAAAAACTATGTCTTCAGTAAAGATTAAATCTATAAAAGATCGAATTGAAATAGAATTTAAATCACAATCATTTCTACAACAACAAGTAAGATCAATGGTTGGATGTTTAAAATACTTAGGTGAAAAAAAATGGACGTTAAAAAAATTTGAAACAGTTTTAAATTCTAAACAAAGAAAATTATGTGCACCTCCTGCACCTGCAGAAGGTTTATTTCTTAAAAAAGTTATATATTAAATTTTTTTATATTGCTCATTGCAAATTTTTTGTTAATTCTCCATCTAGACTCAGCTCTGACTATGTAGCCACAACAATTTTTAGACCCACATTTGCAAGGAAATTGTTTGTAATTTTCATCAAATCCAAATCCATAATCGCAAGTTAATTCTTCTCCTTTTTTAATATCTCTTATAGCTTTAACCCAAAGTTTAAGTCCTTTACCATCATAGTCGCAATTATTATTACAAGAATGATTTATTAGTCTTGCAGTATTCCATGAAAAATCTCCATCAAGATCATAACGTTTATTAACCGTAAAAAGATAAATAGGTTTACTATTATCGTATTTACTAGATTCTTCGGTTTGCTTTTTAGTAATTATTTTTCCAACATAATCGATAATTTTAGTACCTTCTTTAATGTCTCGAGCAGCATAAAGACCACGACCTTTTTTATCAATATTAGATTTATTGATTTTGTATAATTTCATAAAAATTTTTGAGAGGTGTATAGTATAATTATTGATTAAATTCTATTAAAGCATCAACATGCCTTACAGTGCTATCTTGTAGAGCTTGAAGATCGTATCCGCCTTCTAAAATTGATACTACTTTTCCAGCACAATATTTTTTGGCTAACTCTAAAGTTCTTTTTGTTAGAGTGTAAAAATCTTCAGTCTGAAGGTAAAGTTGAGCTAAAGGGTCATCTTTATGGGCATCAAAACCCGCAGAAAATAATAAAAATTCAGGTTTAAATTGATTTATTTTATTAAGAATGTGCTCGTAGGCATTTAAGTATTGTTCTGAATTCGTGCCGGCTTCAAGTGGTATATTAAAGATATTATTGAATTTGCCCTTTTCGTTTTCTGTTCCAGAGCCTGGATAATATGGGTATTGATGAGTTGATAAATATAAAACTTTATCATTCTCATAGAATATATTTTGCGTCCCGTTTCCATGATGAACATCAAAATCTATTATAGCTATTTTATTATATTTATATTTTTCTATTAGATAGTTTGCACCAACTGCAACATTATTATAAATGCAAAAACCCATCGCTTTATTTTTTTCTGCATGATGTCCTGGGGGTCTTACAGCACAAAAAGCATTTTTAAATTCCTTATTTTCAACTCCATCGATTGCAGAAATAATTGAACCTACCGCATCTTTAGTTGCATCTTTACTACCTGGAGAAACTATTGTGTCGCCATCAAGAAAGGCAAACCCATTAGCTGGAAATGATTGATCTACAAAATTAATATAATCTAAGCTATGAGTTTTAATTAAAAGTGAACTATCGAAATTGTTTGGTTTTTTCCAAATTAATTTTTTATTATTAATTTTTTTAAAATTTTCAATTACGCTTGTTACACGATCTATTTTTTCTGGATGTCCATCACCAGTATTATGATTTTGATAAGTATCAGAAGTTATTAGTCCAGTTTTCACTTAAAAAAGTTTTTTAAAATTTCTGAATAAATTAATGTTAATTTTTTCAAATCTGATACAGAAACTGCCTCATCTACCTTATGCATAGTTTTACCAACTAGACCAAATTCTAGGCATGGAGAAATTTTTCTAATAAATCGTGCATCCGAAGTTCCACCAGTAGTTGATAATTGTGGATTAACTTTTGTAATTTTTTTAATCACATCTCGTATCATAAATGTTGTAGAATTTGGTTTAGTTAAGAAAGCTTCCCCAGAAACATTATATTCAATATTAAATTTGGATTTATTTTGTTTGGTAATTTTATTAAAAATTTTATTTAGTTTTGATTTAAGTGAGTTCGAAGAATGTTTATTATTAAATCTAATATTAAATGTAGCATTTGCCTCACCTGGGATTACATTATCTGCAGTATTTTCAATATTAATTTTTGTAATTTCTAAATTAGTAGGCTGAAAATCTTTGGTACCATTATCAAATTTTATGGATTTCAATGCAGATAAAATTTTCACAAGAGTATTGGATGGATTGTTAGCTCTATGTGGGTAAGCTACATGACCTTGAGTTCCAATAATATTTAATCTTCCAGTAATACTTCCTCTACGGCCAATTTTAATCATTTCACCAAGTTTATTTGGGTTTGTTGGTTCACCGACTAGACAGAAATCAATTTTTTCCTTTTTTCTTTTTAAATATTCAACAACTTTTTTGGTACCGTTAATTGCTATACCTTCTTCATCTCCAGTAATTAAAAGGCTTATAGAGCCATTAAAACTATTATTATTTGTGAATTTGCTTACAGCTGAAACGAATGCTGCAATAGAGCTTTTCATATCATTAGCTCCACGCCCAATAAGATGTCCTTTTTTGACTATGGGTTTAAAAGGGTTAACAGTCCAATCTTTTACATCTCCTGGAGGAACAACATCTAAATGTCCAGCATAACAAAAGTTTAATCCTTTATTTCCTAATCTGGCATAAAGATTTTTAACAGGCTTGCTATTGTTTTCTTTAAATTCTAAAATTTTAGTTTTGAAACCTAATGATTTAAGTTTTTTTTCTAAAAACTTCATTACTCCTGCATCAACAGGTGTTACAGTTGGAAATTTGATTAGCTCTTTTGCTAATTCAAGTTCATTAATAGTAGGCATAAACCTATTCTCTTAGTAGATCGTTAATCGAAGTTTTAGATCTTGTTTTTTCATCAACTTGTTTGATAATTACTGCACAGTAAAGTGATGGTCCTTTGCCATCTTTACTTGGAAGACTTCCAGGAACCACAACAGAATATGGAGGAATTTTTCCATAAATAACTTCTCCAGTATCACGATGAATAATTTTTGTTGATTGACCAATGAATACTCCCATAGATAAAACTGAGCCTTCGCCAACAATTACTCCTTCAACAACTTCAGATCTTGCACCAATAAAACAGTTGTCTTCAATAATAGTTGGATTTGCTTGCATTGGTTCAAGTACACCACCAATACCAACTCCTCCAGAAAGATGACAATTTTTTCCAATTTGTGCACATGATCCAACAGTTACCCATGTATCAACCATTGTTCCTTCATCAACGTACGCACCAATATTTACAAAGGAAGGCATTAACACTACATTTTTTGCAATGAAAGATCCTTGTCGAACAACTCCATTCGGCACCATTCTAAAGCCAGCTTTTATGTGTTCTTCTCTTCCCCAACCAGCTGTTTTTCCTCTAACTTTGTCCCACCAAGTTGCATAAGGACCTGCTAAAGTTTGCATTTCATTAACTTTAAAACTCAAAAGAATTGCTTTTTTAATCCACTGATGAACTACCCAATCTTTTCCATTTTTTTCTGCAACTCTAATTTTTCCAGCATCTACAAGTTTAATGGTTTCTTTAATTGCATCTATAATCGATTGATCAGACTTACTATTTACCTGGTCTCGATTGTCCCAAGCAGAGTTAATTATATTTTCAAAATCATTCATAATATTTTTTAATTATTTTTTAATATATTAATTTTTTGCAAAAAAGAAGGCAAATTATTAATCTTATAATCGATGTAAGGTTTATCAGCATCTTTTTTTGCAAATGCCTCGTCATTTTCTAACCAACAAGTTTTCATTCCTAAATTTTTTGCTTGCTCTAAATTATGTGCAATATCTTCGATTAAAATTGACTCATTAGGAATAATATTGAATTTTTTTATCAATTTTTCGTAAGGGTCTAAATGTGGTTTTGGAATAAAATCAGCATCTGTTATATCAAAAGCTCCATCAAAAAGACCGTCTATACCAAGCTGTTTAGTAATATTTTCTACATGAGCATGAGAACCATTGGTAAAAATTATTTTTTTTTCCTTAATTTTAATCAATTCTTCTCTTAAAATCTTATCTTTCGGCAACCAACTTATATCAATATCATGAACAAATTCTAAAAATTCATGTGGATCAATATTATCATGGTTCATTAATCCTGAAAGGGTAGTGCCATACTCATAAAAATATTTTTTTTGAATTTCTTTGGCCTTAACTAGATCAACATTAAATTTTTTAGAAATAAATGAGGACATTTTTTTATCAACTTCAGAGAACACTTTAGTTTGACCACTATACAAAGTGTTATCAAGATCAAAGATCCAATATTTTATGTCTACTAATTCTTTCATTGCCTGATTAGAGTTCCAGAGCCTTTTTCAGATAAAAGTTCAAATAAAATTGAATGATCTTTTCTGCCATCAATTATTACAACTCCTTTTACTCCGTTGCTTGCAACATCTAAACAGTTATTAATTTTAGGTATCATTCCTCCAGAGATTGTTTCATTGTCTATCAACTCTTTTATAGATTGACTATTTAATTCTGGAATTAGTTTTTTATTATTGTCTAACACTCCTTCAACATCACTCATAATGATTAGTCGTCTAGCATTTAATTCTTTAGCAATAAATCCAGCAGCAGTATCTGCATTAATGTTATAAGTTTGACCACTATCATCTACTCCAAGTGGTGCAATTACGGGAACATTTTTTGTTTCAACAATTTTATTAATTACATCTAAGTCAATTTTAACTGGTATTCCAACAAAGCCTAACTCTTCATTTTCTTTAATGACATTAATTAAAGTATTTTTTGCAGAGGTTACTGGTTCAGCTTTACATCCTTTATCCATTAAAGCTTCAACAATTTCTTTATTAAATTCAATTAAAACATTCTCTACAACAGTTATAGTTTTTTCATCAGTTACTCTTAGACCTTTAATAAAGATACTTTCAACTCCAGATTCTTTTAATTTATTGGAAATTCTTTTACCACCTCCATGCACAATAACTGGAATAAAACCCAACTTATTCAATATAGAAATATCTTTTACAAAAATGTTAAATAAATTTTGATCTTCTAGAACGCTACCACCACATTTAATGACAATATACTCGTCATTATATTTTTCTAAATAATCTTTAACCTCTGAGATTGATGGACCATCTGAAGGTAAAATTTTTTTTAAGTCTTCTTCTTTAATTGGCAACATTAAGTTGTTTTAACTTTAGTTCTTTTCATAATAAAGATTTGTTGAGCCATAGTTAAAACGTTATTAACTGTCCAGTAAATCACTAATCCTGCAGGGAAGGGTGCTAGTATTACTGTTAAGAATAACGGAAAGAACATAAATATTTTTGCTTGTATTGGATCTGTTGGTGCAGGGTTTAATTTTTGTTGAATAAACATAGTAACACCCATTGCGATCGGCCATGCACCAATCATTAAAAATGACGGCACGTCATACGGCAATAATCCAAACAAATTAAATAATGATGTTGGATCTCTTTCAGATAAGTCTTTAATCCATCCATAAAAAGGCATTTGTCTCATTTCGATAGTTACAAACAAGACTTTATACAAAGCAAAGAAAACTGGAATTTGAACCATTATCGGTAAACATCCAGACATTGGATTTACTTTTTCTTTTTTGTAAAGACTCATCATTTCTTGCTGTAGTTTCATCTTGTCATCTTTATGAAGTTCTTTAAGTCTTGCCATTTCAGGCTGAAGTGCTTTCATTTTAGCCATGCTTCTAAATGAAAAGTTTGCAAGAGGAAAAAATGCAAGACGTATACAAATTGTAATAGCAATAATTGCTAAGCCATAATTACCTAATAAATGGAAGAAGTAATCAATCCCATGAAATAGAGGTTTCGTAATAAAGTATAAAAAGCCCCAATCAATAACTAGGTCAAATTTATTTATATTTAAACTTTCAGCGTAACCATCAATTATGTTAACTCTTTTTGCAGCGATAATAACTTTTAACTCATCTTCAATTGTTCCATTTTCTATTAATTCTAAGGGTTCAGTTGAAACAAAGTTTGCTCGGTACTTCTTTTTATAATCAAATGTAGTTTTAAATTCTTTACCTTGTGTAGGAATTAGTGAAGTTATCCAGTATTTATCTCCAATTCCTAACCAGCCATTTTGAGCATTTTTACTGAATTTTGCTTCTTGAATATTGTCATAATCTTCTTCAATTAATTCGCCATCTAGATCAGCAATTAAACCTTCGTGTAAAATATAAAAATTTGAAATTTGAGGTGTTTTATTTCTTATAATTTGACCATAAGAGTAAAAATCATATTTTTTATCAGTTTGGTTAATAACTTTCTGTTTAATAGTGAATAAAAATTTATCATCTAGGGAAATTTCTTTTTCAAAGATAATCCCTTGAGAATTGGTCCATTGAAGTTTAATTGGAGATTGATCAGTTAATTTATTTCCACTAATTAAAGACCATTCTGAATCAGAGTCTGGAATATCAATATTTTTGTCATTAGTAACAAATCCGCTTTCAACTAAATAGCCATCTTGAATATTTCTAGGAGCTAAAAGTTTTACAAGTTCATTACTATCAAGACTTACACGATACTCTTTAAAGGTTAGATCATCTATAGCTGCACCCTTTAAAGAAATAGAGCCAATGACGCTATTGTTTTCAAATTCTACTCTTTTACTTTCTGCTAGAGCCTCTTCTCGTGAAATTTCAACTATATTTTCATTTTGGTCTAAACTAGGTGCATCACTGCTTTGCTCAATTTTATTTTGTTCAGCTAAATTTTTTTTAATTGTAGCTGGATCAGGTTGAAAAAAGAGTGAGTATAAAATTATAACAGCTGCAGATAATGAAATTGCTGCAATGACATTTTTTGTATCCATTATTTTTTAATTTTCATTTCTTTATTTACAGGATCAAAACCTTCGCCACCTCCTAAAAATTTTATTGGATGACAAGATAGAATTCTTTTTAAACTGATAAAGGTACCTTTAAGCAATCCATAAGTTTTTAATGCTTCAATGCTATATTCTGAACAAGTTGGCAGATATCTACACGAAGGACCAAGATAAGGACTAATAATTAATTTATACCCCTTAATTAAACCTATTAAAATTTGAGTTAAAATATTCATTATTTAATTTTTTCAAAATCTAGAAATAAAGTTTCTTTTATATTTGTATAGTCATTGTTTAACATAGTTGGCTTAGCAATAACAAGGTATGAATAATTAAAATTTAAAGTTATTCTTTTAACAGCTTCATTAAGAATATTTCTTAATCGTCTTTTAATTTTATTTCTTTTTACTGCATTCCCAATCTTTTTTTTAGTTACAAAACTAATATTTAATTTTTTATTATCTTTATTAGCTAAATCACCAAAAAAAATAGTAACAAATTTGTTAGAGATTTTTTTCTTTTTGAGTAAATTTTTGAAATCTTCGTTATTTGAAAGAGCAAGTATTTTGCTTTTCATTTAATTAACCAGATACTGTTAAAGATTTTCTTCCTTTTGCTCTTCTTCTAGCTAAAAGTTTTTTTCCACCTTTAGTTTTCATTTTAGATCTAAAGCCGTGCTTTCTAGCTCTTTTAATTTTTGATGGTTGGTATGTTCGTTTCATAAAATGTGGTTAAATTTTTATTAAATTTCGCCCTTTATAGTAATTAAATATATAAATAGCAAATAGAAGATTTTGTATTTACTATTGTAATTAATGGAAAAAGCTAAAAAAATTAAAATATTTATTGGTTTATTTTATTTAACTGCAATTTCTATATTTCTTTATTTTTTATTTTCTAAATTTTCCATTAAAGAAATAACTAGTTACGATTTTATAAAAAATAATAGAGATTTCTTTTTCGAATTAAAGTCAGCTAATCTTTTTATGCTTGCAAGTCTATTTATAATTTTTTGTATTATATGGGTATTAGCAGGAGGCTTTGGCAGCCCAGTTGTTTTGTTTGCAGGATTTGTATTTGGTAACTGGTTAGGCACCGCATTATTGATCATTGGATTAAGTATAGGTTCAACTTTACTTTATATTTTTGCAAATTATTTTTTAAAAGATTTAATTAGAAAAAAATTTTTAAATAGATTTAAAGTTTTAGAAGAAAAATTTAAAAAATCAGAATTTATTTATTTATTAATATACAGATTTGTAGGAGGTATACCCTTTGCTATAGCAAATGTTTTACCTTGTATATTTAATGTAAGAGCTAGTAATTTTTTTTGGGCAAGTTTTATTGGAATGATACCTCAAATATTTTTAGGAACGTCAATTGCGATGGGATTAGAAAAAGTAATTCATAAAAGTTCAGAAGCTCCAAAAATTATGGATATTGTTTTTTCTCCAGATATTTATATTCCATTAATTGCTTTTGGAGGTTTAATTATTATTACTTTATTTGTAAGAGAAATATTTTACAAAAAATAATTATGGTGCTCCCACCCTGTACTGACCAGGGAACTAGTCCTTACCAAGGACTTGTTATGCCATTTAACTACAGGAGCAATTAAGATCTTTAACTATTTTATTGATAATACAGCATTTTTTTCAAATTATTGCCTTAATTTTTTTGAAAATATGATTTATATACACGTGAGGAAATTTTATGGGCATTCATTACGATTATAAATCTACTAAAGGTAACAAGCTTATGGAGAAGCAAGCTAAAAGAGAAAGAAAGCTTGCTGAAAAAAAAGCAAAGCGTTTAGCTAAAGAAGGTCCAAAAAAAGAAGAGCCTAAAGAACAACCTTTAGATACTTCAAAACCTATTACGCTAGATTTTTTGACTAATCCAAATAAAGAATGACCACTAAAGATAAAAATGAGCGATTAAGCCTAGCTCTTAGAAAAAATCTAAAAAAAAGAAAACTTTTTCAAAAAAAAATAAAGAAGAAAGATAAATAATGTCAGTTCTTTCAGATCAGTGGATAAGAAAAATGTCCAAGGAGCAAGGTATGATTTCTCCATTTGAAGAAAAACAAGTTAGAGGTGATAGCATATCTTACGGGCTATCTTCTTTTGGCTATGATGCTAGAGTTGCTGAGGAATTTAAGATATTTACTAATGTTAACTCTGAAATAATTGACCCAAAAAATTTTAAGCCCACTAATTTTGTAACTAAAAATGGGCCTGAATGTATCATTCCACCGAATTCATTTGTTTTAGCAAGAACTGTTGAAAAATTTAAAATACCAGATGATGTTTTAGTGATTTGTTTAGGAAAATCGACTTACGCAAGATGTGGAATTATTGTTAATGTAACACCTTTAGAACCAGGTTGGGAAGGCTATGTAACTTTAGAGTTTTCAAATACAACACCTCTTCCAGCAAAAATTTATGCAAATGAGGGAGTTGCACAATTTATTTTCTTAAAAGGAAACGAAAAGCCAGAAGTAACCTATGCTGATCGAAATGGAAAATACATGGGTCAAACTGGGGTAACTTTACCTAAAGTTTAATCATGCAAAAATTAGAGGTCTTTGGAGCAAGTCAGCTCAAAGGTCAGATTAAAATTTCAGGCTCTAAAAATGCTTCATTGCCAATTTTAGCCGCCACTTTGCTTTCTAATAAAAAAGTTTTTTTAAAAAATCTACCGCAAGTTAGAGACATAGAAACAATGAAAAACTTATTAGAGTCACTGGGCTCTAGAATTAAGTATAAAAATAAAGAACTTATAATTGATAATACAAAGCAAACAAAAAAATTTGCGTCCTATAGTTTAGTAAAAACTATGCGTGCTGGAATTTTAGTTTTAGGACCTTTACTTGCTAAATTTGGTTCTGCTAAAGTTTCTCTTCCAGGAGGTTGTGCCATTGGTACGAGACCTGTTGATATTCATTTAAAAGCATTAGCAAAGCTTGGAGTAAAATATAAAATTTTGGAAGGTTATGTTCATGCTAATGCATCAAAAGGATTAAAAGGAGCAAAAATTAAATTTCCAAAAATATCAGTAGGTGCAACTGAAAACTTAATAATCGCCGCAAGTTTTGCAAAGGGTACTACAATTTTATCTAATTGTGCAATCGAACCTGAAATAAAAGATTTAGTAAATTTTTTAAATTCTATGGGTTGTAATATTAAATGGACAGCAAAAAGAACTGTTAAAATAATTGGCGTCAAAGAAGTTAAAGAGACTAATTATTCTATTATGTTTGATAGAATTGAAGCTGGTACATATTTAATTGCAGGTGCTTTAACAGCTGGAAATTTAAAAATACAAAATATTATTCCAAATATTATTCAAACTGAAATTGATACTTTAAGAAAAATAGGTGCAAAAATTCTTATTAAGAAAAATGAAGTGCAAATCATTGGAAATAAAAAAATAAAAAATTTAAATATTAAAACTGCACCTTACCCAGGATTTCCAACAGATTTACAGGCTCAAATCATGGTATTATTGTGCAAAGCAAATAAAAAATCTTTTATTAAAGAAGATATATTTGAAAATAGATTTATGCATGTTGCAGAATTAAACCGAATGGGTGCTAAAATTTCAATTAAAGGAAATTTAGCAACCATTGAAGGATCAACAAATTTTGCTTCTGCTGAATTAATGGCCACAGATTTAAGAGCATCAGTATCTTTAATTTTAGCCGCATTAACAGCCAAGGGTAAATCTGTTATTAATAGAATATATCATCTTGATCGAGGGTATGAAAATATTGAAAAAAAATTAAAAAAAGTTGGCGCTAAGATAAGACGAGTAAATTAATGGATAAAAAATACTTTGCAAAAATTATCGCAACCGACAATGAAGGCTTACAAATGATCTCAGCATGTTGTGCAGGTGCTAAAATAAAAGTAGCTGACATTAAATACCTTCAAAGTAACAAAATTTTTCTTTTATCTTTAGAAAGAACTAAGGTTGAAACTGATAATGAAGATAAGAAAGTTAACAGTATCTGCAAATTTGACTTTGTTGATAAAGTGAAGGCAAAAAACATTAATCAAAAAGATCAAGAAGCTGAATTAGAGCTAGTTGGAATTGATTATTTAAAAAATAATGAGGATTATGAAATAAATTTGATTTTTAATAATAATGCTCATATTGCTTTAACTACAGAGACAATAGAAGTAAGACTTGAGGATCAAAACGAATAACGACATGAAAGAATTAAATAGCGAAAGCAAAACTTTTGATAAAGTTTTAGAAAAATTATTACTTTCAAGAAAGAATAAAGTTCAATCTAACTCAGTTTCAGTTTCTGGTATTATTAAAGATGTAAAAAAAAATGGAGATAAGGCAGTTTTAAAGTATGAAAGAAAATTTAATCAAAATAGCGTTATTGTTCCAACACCTCATTCAATAGCAAAATCAATTGCAAGTTTAGATAAGAAAGTAAAAAAAGCCATCGATCTTGCTTATAATAGAATTTACAAATTTCATTCTCTTCAAAAATTTAAAAACATTTCATATACAGATAATTTACAAAACAAATTAGAGTATAAATATTTACCAATTGATTCAGTTGCAATTTATGTGCCTGGATCAACAGCTTCTTATCCTTCAAGTGTTTTAATGAATGCTATTCCGGCATTAGTTGCTGGCGTAAAGAGAATTGTGATGATTAATCCTGGTTTTAAAGGAGTTCAAAATCCTGCAGTATTATATGCAGCTAGAAAATGTAAAATTAAAGAAATCTATTCTATTGGTGGTCCTTCTGCTATCGCTGCTGTTGCATACGGAACTAAAAAAATTAAAAAGGTTGATAAGATCGTAGGCCCAGGAAATTCTTATGTAGCCGCTGCAAAAAAAGAAGTTTTTGGAGATGTTGGTATTGAAGGTATGACTGCAGGACCTTCAGAAGTAACTATTGTTTGTGATAAATTTTCAAATGCCGAATGGGTTGCAAGTGATTTAATAGGACAAGCAGAGCATGACAATCTTGCTCAATGTATTTTAATTTCTAAAGATAAAAATTTATTAAATAAAGTAAAGTTAGAAATTACTAAGCAGCTAAAAGAGATTCCAAGAATATCAATTGCCAAAAAGAGTTTAGTTAATAATGGAATTTTACTTTACATAAAATCTGATCAAAAAATAATTGAAGTAGTTAATAAAATTGCTCCAGAGCATTTAGAATTAAATGTTAAAAATTATAAAAAAATTGTTTCTAAAATTAAAAATTCTGGTTCAATTTGTTTAGGAAAATATGCAGTAATGGCAATGACTGATTACAATGTTGGGTCTAATCACGTATTGCCAACTAATGGTTCTGCAAAATATTCAAGTGGAATAAGTGTTAATGAATTCTATAAAAGGATTTCATATATAAACTTATCAAAAAAGGGTATTGAAACTCTCGGACCATCCGTTATAACTCTTGCAAATTATGAAGGGTTGGCAGGACATGCCCAATCTGTAGTAAAAAGAATTAGGAGAAACTAAATTTGTCAAAACAAGACTTACTGGAATTCAAAGGCAAAGTGACGGACTTACTTCCAAATGCAATGTTTAGAGTTCAGCTAGAGAATGGTCATATCGTGACCGCTCATACAGCAGGTAAGTTAAGGAAGAACAGAATTAGAGTGTTACAAGGCGATAATGTAACAGTCGAAATGACACCTTACGATCTTACTAAAGGCAGAATCATCTTTAGAGGATAATTTAAGGCTGAGTAGCTCAGGAGTAGAGCAGAGCCCTGAAAAGGCTTGTGTCGGGAGTGCGAATCTCTCCTCAGCCACCACCTTCAATTTTTCACCTTGAAATTAACTAAAAAGAAATTAATTTAATTCTATAACAAATAACAAAAGGACTAAGAAATAAGATGAGTACATTACAAGGTAAAGTAAAGTGGTTTAACGGTAAAAAAGGTTACGGATTTATCGAAAGAGATGACAAAGAAAAAGATGCATTTGTCCATGCAAGCGCAGTTAAAGCTGCAGGTATGAGATTTTTAAATGAAGGTGATAAACTAGAGTTTACTCTAGAAGATGGTCCAAAAGGTCCTTCTGCAGTTAATTTAAAAAAATTAGACTAATTTTTATTTCACAAAATTATTAAAGGGCGTTTTATCTAGAAAATAGATAAACGTCCTTTTTTTATTTAAGTCTTGAATAATCATAATTTTTGTCTAAAAGACTGCTCATGATTATAAATATTACATATAGAGAGACTTCAAGAAGTACTCATAGAATCTATTTCCATTGCCTGTAGGCAATTATTTATAATTTAATTTTTAATCCACACAAAAATAATATAAAAATAAACAAGGTTTGAATGCCCGCGTAGTATAATGGTCAGTACGGGAGTTTGTGGAACTCTAGGATTTGGTTCAATTCCAAGCGCGGGTACCAAAAATAAATGAATAAAGAAAATAAATTAGTCCCTGGATTACCCTCAGGGTTCGAAGATCGATGGAATAAAAAATTACTTCTTAAAAAAAAGCTATTAAAAGCAATAGAGAGTAATTTTATAAAGTTTGGTTTTGATCCTTTAGAAACTCCATCCTTCGAGATCAGTGAAAATATTGGATCTTTTTTGGCAGAAGATGAGAGTAATCCTATGTCTGATGTATTCTCATTTGCTGATGGGGATAAAAATATTACTTTAAGATATGATTTATCTAGCCCACTAGCTAGGTTTGTTGCTCAGAACAATCAACAATTACCATCAATTTATAAACGTTACGCAATTCAAAACGTCTTTAGAAATGAAAAAGCAGGCAATGGAAGATATCGAGAATTTATGCAGGCAGATTGTGATATTGTTGGTAATGTTAATCCAGCTCAGGCAAATGCTGAGTTATGTAATCTGATAGCAAGTACTTTGATTGCTTGTGGTTTAAATAAAGATCAATTCACCATCAATGTAAGCAATCGAAAAATAGTTCAAGGTTTAATTGAAGAACTTAAAATTTCTGAAGAAAAGAAAATAAAAGTTATGCGGGCTATAGATAAATTAGATAAGCCTGGCTTTGGTTTAAAAGGAGTTGAGGATCTTTTAAAAAAAGAAAGAAAAGATGCAAGTGGTGCTGTTACTAAAGGCGCAGATTTAAATGATGATCAAGCCTCACAAATTATTAATTTTTTAAAAGTAAAAGATTTAGCAGAATTAAAAAGTACCCTTAAAAATCCTTTATCCCAAGAAGGTATAAAAGAAATTGAAGAATTATTAGAAGTAGTAAGTTATGGAAACTATGCTGATCAAGTTAAAACAAACTTTACCATTGTAAGAGGCCTTGCTTACTATGATGGATTTTGTGTTGAAACGAATTTAAATTTTAAAGCAACGAATGCTAAAGGTAAAGAAGTGGACATTGGTAGTGTTTGTTCAGGCGGTCAATACAACAAACTCATCTCAAGATTTAAAGGAGTAGATATTCCTGGAACCGGTGTCAGTATTGGAGTTGATCGATTGTTATTTGCAATGATGCAATTGGATCAAATTAAAATAGACGAACAAAAACCAGTTATCGTTTGTGTTATGGATGATAAATATCTAAAAAATTATTATGAAATTCTTAATACTTTAAGAGAGAATAATATTAATTCAGAAATATTTTTAGATAGTAAAAAAAATCTTGGTAAACAATTAACTTATGCAAATAAAAGAGAGTGTCCAGTTGCAGTTATTTGTGGGGATAATGAATTTAAAGACAATACAGTAACCCTTAAAAATCTTTTAGCTGCAAAAGGTGAAAATAATCAAAGCACAGTTCCAAAAGAGAATTTAATTAATGAAATCAAAAAATTTATCTGAAAAAATCCTTAGATCAGTAAAGTCTAAAGGATTTAAATACATAGAACTACCTTCAGTTATTGAAGCCAATCATATTGTGCAAAGATCTGGTGAAAATTTTAGAAAATTTATATTTTCATTTACTGACCAAAACGGTAGTGAATTGTGTCTTAGGCCAGATTTAACAATCGTTTCTTGTCTAAGATACTTAGAAAATAATTTAAAAGGTAAAGAAAAAATATTTTATAGCGGTCAAGCTTATAGAAAATCTCAAAA
>JAYPCR010000006.1:0-26913 GCA_038124805.1 Candidatus Pelagibacteraceae bacterium | reverse complement strand
ACTCTTAATTCTAGACCATGTTTCTTTTTGAACTCATCCATAAATATTCTTAAATTACCTCTGCAATCAGAAGTTAAATGACCACCTGGATTTTCTCTTTCTTCTCTATTTCTAAAACATGTACAAAATACTCTTCCAACTCTTTTGTCCCAAGGTAACTGAACAAAAGTTTCAGGATCAGGTATACCAACAAGCTCCATTGCTTCTGGTCCATAGCCAATATAATTTTTATGTCTGTCTACAAATAGATTTGCAGTTGATCCGTAAACTAATTGAAATCCTCTCTCAGCAGTTCGCTCCCAATGATCTGCAGGTATTCCTTTACCCACAACTCTTCCTGTTACAGAAATGAATTGATAATAAATATAAGTTATCCCTAACTCGTTAATTTTTTCACGAACTTTTTTTACAAGTTTGTCTCTACCAGGCTGGTTTACATGTTTTTCTAGATCAGTCATTTTTCCCCTTTTTTATTTAAGAATATTTTAGAAGAAAAAAGTAACTGAAAAAAAATTGTATGTCTATAACTTACTAGATTAACTCCAAGGGAACGGACTGTTCGAAACAGGATGCAGTTCACCTTTCGCGTATCGATTGAATCTAAAAGGTTTTAACAATTCACTTTCTTGTCCTAAAATTTCTTGAGCAACAAGATGACCAACTCCGATCATTTTATAACCGTGGTTAGCATCCGCAATCATATAAACGTTTTCAAAGAATCTATCAAAGATTGGAAAAGAGTCTGGCGTCATACATCCTAATCCACCTGAAGGACCTTTTCGATATAAATTAGATTTACCTTCAAATCTTTTTTGACAGTGTGCTAAAGCTGAACACCACATGTCAGAAAATTCATCTGTTGTTTGATACTCTGGAGATTCAATTCCGTAGGGATCTACATTTACTTGATCAAAATGTTTTTTAACAATGTAAGGCGAAGTTCCACCTTGTACACCTAAACCTTCAATATCTGGTTTATAATAAATTCCCCAAATTTTATCTGTAATAAGTTTTTTATCTTTGTCAGAATATAAAGGTGCATCCGTATCAACATGAATTACTGGTGGTTGCTTGCCTTCATTTGTTTTTAAATAATCTGCTGGAACACCTAATACACCTTCTTGCAAAAACCAATACTTCCACATTTCAACTTCATGCATTTTTCCATCTTTACCTTTTATCTCTGTCGTCTTAGGTAACTCTAACATATTCCAAAAATCTCTAACCCAAGGTCCTGCACCAACTACTACTTGATCACAATCAATTGTGCCTTGGTCTGTTACAACACCAGTAACAGCATTGCTATTACTACCTCTTTTAAATCCTGTAACCTTCACACCTTTATGTACGTTAACTCCATTTGAATTAGCTTTTTTTTCTATTGCTTTAATCGAGTCTTTATTAAATGCGTAACCACCTTTTTTTTCATGAAGTACAGATGTAATTCCTTTAGCTTGCCAGTCATCGAAAATTCCTCTCATATAATTCATGCAATCTTTTTCACCTTCAATAAAAACTGACTCGTAACCGATTGCTTTTTGTTGTTCGTATATACTTGCAACATCTTTATGCATAACTTCTGGAGAGATTTGCATATAGCCAACTGAATTATATTTAAAAGCTTTTGGATCACTTTCCCAAACTGAAACTGAGTGAGCCATTAATTCTCTCATTGCAGGTTGGAAATAATTATTTCTTACAACACCACATGCAATTCCACTTGCTCCTGCTGCTGTATCTTTTTTTTCAAGTACAACTATGTCTCCAGGATTTTTGTAAGTTTCAGAAAGTTTCCACGCAGTACTTAATCCGTGAATTCCTCCACCGATAATAACTACTTTTGCTTTTGTTGGTAATGACATGAACAAATATTATTTTGTGCAATAGGAATTAATATGATTTCTTATATAAATAATAATTATATATAAAAAATATAAATTTATAGATTTAGTAGCTAATATTTTGCAGAGTATTTAAATATTGATCAAACTCTTTGACAAACGTTTCGGTTGGAATGATATTTTTTATTCGCTGGTCAGTTGAAGTCTTTTCAAGTTTAAAGAATCCTTTTTCACATGCTTCATTTATTATTAGTGCTGATTTAGGTCTAGACGTTTTAAAAAGTCTAGTCTTCAATTGTTCAACAGATAATTTTTCTTTTAATTTATATGCAGACATTACTAATAACATCATGTGATAATGAGAAGGGGATTTTCTAAAAAAATAATTACTAGAGGTATGAGCTTGTTTCATTTGTTCTTCCCAAAACTCTAATAAAGTTTTTTTATTGGACATCTAAGCTTTTACTCTAGACTTAGTAGGGTCATAAAATGGAAATGAAATAACTTTTGCAGCAATTCTTTTTTGATGTCCATCTATTTTACCTACTTCAACTTCTGTATTTAATTCTGAATATTTAATATCAATTCTACAAAGTGCAATATTTTTTCCAAGTTTAGGGGATAGCATTCCACTTGTAATTACGCCAATTTGAGCTTTTCCAACATAAACTCCATCTCCATGTTTTGCTGGTTCGTGTCCAACCAATTCAAGGCCAACTAATTTTTTTTGAGGATTGTTTTTTCTTTTTATTAATTCTTCTTTTCCAATAAAATCATCTTCTTTAGTTTTAAGTGGAACAGTAAAACCTATGCCTGCTTCGAAAGGATCTGTTTGATCATTAAATTCATATCCATAAAAAATTAATCCAGCTTCAATACGAACCATATCTAATGCTTCAAGTCCAAGAGGAGTAATATTAAATTCTTTACCAGCATCCCAAACTTTATCCCATACTTCTGCTGCATCTTTAGGGTGGCACCAAATTTCAAAACCAAGTTCACCTGTATAACCGGTTCTTGAAACTATAATTGGTGTGCCAGTTTCTTTTTCAATTCTTGCAATTGAAAATTTAAACCATTGTAGTTCTTGCATTGAAGCTTGTTTAGGACCAGTCCAAACAAATTTTTCTAAAATTTTTCTACTATTAGGTCCTTGAACAGCAATATTGTGAATTTGATCTGTTGCAGATTTAATCCACACCTTATAATTTTTTTTCTTAGCTTGTTCTTTTAGCCATTCACCACTGTATTCATCTCCACCGATCCATCTAAAATTATCCTGTCCTAATTTGAAAATAGTTCCATCATCAAGCATGCAACCATTTTCATAACACATAGCTGTATAAGCAACGTCACCATTTGATAATTTTTTAACATTTCGAGTTAAAGTATATTGCATTAAATTTTCTGCATCCGGTCCTAAGATTTCAAATTTTCTTAGTGGAGATAAATCAGTAACAATGGCACTTTCTCTGCAAGCATTGTACTCTTTTATAGTTCCTGAATTTGTAAAATTATTTGCTAACCAGTAACCTTTGTACTCAATAAAATTTCTTGTGTGTTCCGATGTTTTTTTATGAAATCCAGTTTCTTGAGTAAGTTTTGGTTCAGAGTCTGTTTTCATTCTAAATGCAATTGCTTTTGAATATTTTTGTTCTTTTGGATAAGTTCTAACAAATATATCTGTCGGATTCCATCCATTTGCGGCATCAATATCGCAAGGACAAGCTGAAGATAAACAGGTCAAATCTTTTAAAGCTCTAAAAAGAACATAATCACCTGGCCTTGACCATGGTTCATCAAATGAAGCAACGTTGTTTGCATCAATTGCCGTGTTAAAAAAAAGATTAATAGCTGACCAACCTTTTCTTGAAGGCACATTATATTTAATTAATTCTTTATTAAAATTTTCTGAACAATTGATATGGCCCATGTAACCCATATCCTCATAGTATTTTGCTGTGCAGGCTAAATTAAATGTATCATGTCTTCCAACTGTATCTCTAACTACTTCAACCATTGGTTCATGGTCATTGTCATAAAATTTTGAAAATAATCCTGGTCCAGGATAAGCACTTCCCATGAAAGTTCGTGTAGTTTTGTCATCAATAATATTAACTATTCCATCATTTAATTTTCTAGTATCAAATGCTAAAAAATCTGAGCACTGTCTTCCACCTGTATCAATTATTTGGATAAATTCTCCAGCTTTAACCTCATAACTTTCTGCAGTACTTCTTTTTATAAATTTTTCATTATTGGGATCACCTAAAGGTTCTGGAAGAAAATATTGTTCTTCTGTTTCTTGATAATTTGCTCTGTTTAAAAATATTGTTAAATCGGAAGGTGGATTTTGATTGTGAACATTCATAAAGTCACCAGGTGCAGCAATCATTACGATACATTTGTCTTTAGATTTCAATGAAAGTTTTTCTCCCATTGGACAATCTTCACTAAAAACAATAGATGACTTTGCTTTATTTAAATCTAAATTTTTTTTCTTGAATAATTTTGAGATTTTTTCATCCCTAGAAATAGTTTTCTTACAAAATTCTGCGCTTGAGTTTTCTTTTAATTCTAAAATCGATAAATTACTTTTTCCATTAGAATCAAAAACAACAATTTCAGAAATTTGTTTTCCTTCATTATTAATTAAATCTATTTTATCTTCAGGAAAAACCTCAATGACTGAAATACCTCCACCTTTTACAACATATCTTTCAACTCCTAGTGGCAGTGTTCTAAGTCCTGGATTCTTAATATCTTTACTGGTTCCAATCATCAAATTTTTTTAATTTAAAAAAAAATACTTATATTTATTATATATTATCACCTGTTGACTATAATCTTAAATCATAACATAATTAACTATTAAATTAATTTAATAGAGGGGAAATAATGAAAAAAATAATATCATTGTTGTCTGCTTTAATAATTTCAGCGGTAAGCTTTGCTGGAATTTCAAATGCTGCAGACAGTAAAAAGCCCATCGTAATCCCAACACATAACTGGTCAAGTCAAGTTGTAATGGCTTACGTTATTGGTGGAATTTTTGAAAGTATGGGAAATAATGTTAAGTACGTACCTGCTGACTCACAAGCAGTTTACGAGTCAATCCGAATAGGTGATGTAACGATATCTCATGAAGTTTGGGAATCTGCTTTCGGTAAATCGTTTACTACTGCTCTAGAAAAAGGTGGAATTCTAGATTGGGGTGATCACGAAGCTAGAACTTTAGAAGATATGGGTTATCCTAATTGGGTTGCTGATAAAGGTTTATGCCCTGGTCTACCAGACTGGACAGCTTTAAAAAATCCTGACTGTGCTAAAAACTTTGTAACACCTGACTCAGGTGGAAAAGGTCGTATGTTAGAAGGACCTCAAACTTGGCACGGAGACTTAATTCCTCAAAGAGTTGAGGCTTTAGGACTTGCAGATTTATGGACTGTTAAATTTGCTGGAAGTGCAGATGCACTTTGGGCGGAGTTATCAGCTGCTGAAAAAGAAGGAAGAGGAACTATAATTTTTAACTGGACACCAAACTTTACTGATGGTGCTGGTTTTACATTTATTGACTTCCCTCCATACACTGCAGGTTGCAGACCAGAAGATGGTGGAGATGGAAAATGTGGATCTCCAGATGGATACTTGAAAAAAGCTGTGAATGTTGATTTTCCAAAAACTCATCCAGCTGCAGCGGGTGCCTTCAAAAAAATGTCATTTTCTACAAGTCAAATTGGAGCAATGGCAGCTTTAGTTGATGTTGACAAACTAACTCACGAAGATGCGGCTAAAAAATGGTTAGCTGATAATAAGAGTGTTTGGCAAGCTTGGACTAAATAATAGCGAAAGCTAAAAATTTAAATCCCTCCCAATTAATTTTGGGGGGGATTTTTTTTTATAAAAATTTTGTGTAAGGTAGTTTTATGAAAAAATATTTCTTTATATTATTTATATTTTTTTTAATCCCATCATTAGTAGAAGCAAGAAGCACAGGGTGCAAAGAAGGTAACTGTGATAATGGATTTGGAAAATGGGTATACACAGATAAAACAACCTATGAAGGAGAATGGGTTAAAACACAAAAACATGGCACAGGTTTAGAAACATGGCCTAATGGTTATATCTATAAAGGAGAATTTAAAAATAGTGAATGGAGTGGAAAAGGGATACTTACTTTTCCAGATGGATCTAGTTATGAAGGTGAGTGGGCCAATGGTTTTATGAATGGACAAGGTACTTTCACTTGGGCAGATGGTAAAACTAAATCAGGAATTTGGAAAAATGGCAAATTAATCGAATAAAATTAGTTATTGAATAATGGAAATAAAAAAAACTGATACAACAATAAAAGATTTTGCTGGGTTAATAATGATTACTGCTGTTGTCATTATTTTTTTTACTGTTCTTAATAGTATTTTTGGTCAAGGAGATGAGTTAGTTGCTAAGATGAAAATTGAAGAAGAAAGAATAGCTAAGCAAAAAAAACTAAGTGCGCTTATATCAAAGTTACCATCAGGAATTTTAGTAGCTTATGATGGAACTAAACATCATAGATTAGACCCAGAAATATACGAAGCTGTCTGTGGAGCTACTAAGCTAATTCCACAAAGAGCAATAATGGGTGCAAATTTTTTAAATTACGAGGCTTATCAAGTCTATACTAATAATGGAAATTTAATTGAAGATACTTTTGTTAAATGGGAAGATAATAAATGTATAGCAGGTTATACAGTTGTTGGACCACTAAATGATGGTACAGAAAAAAAAATAACAGTAAGTGGAGAAGCTCTTAGTTTTTTAAGTACTGGAATTGATACAAGAGTTTATTTTATAAAAAATTTTTAGGAGGCAAAGCAATTATAAAGATTTTAAATTTAGTTAATATCGTATAACTTGTTGAATATTTTATGTCGAATGCAGTAATTAAATGTGAGTCTGTTTACAAAATTTTTGGCGAAAATGCTAAAAAAATGCTTCAAGAAGCAAATGGAAAAGTCGATGCAAAATCATTTCAAGAAAAGGGATGTATAGTAGGAGTGAATAATGCTTCTTTTGAAGTCTCAAAAGGAGAAATGTTAGTTGTAATGGGTCTTTCAGGATCTGGTAAATCTACTTTATTAAGATGTATTTCAAGATTAACTGACTCAACTGCAGGAAAAATTTTTATAGAGGGACAAGATTTATTATCTCTTAACAATAAAGAACTAATTGAACTTAGACGAAATAAAATGGGAATGGTATTCCAGAGTTTCGCTTTATTACCTCATAAGACTGTTTTGGAAAATATTGCTTTTCCTCTTCAAATAAAAGGAATTAAAACTGAGGAAACTATTTCAAAAGCTATAGAAATGGTAAAACTTGTTGGGCTAGAAGGTAGAGAAAATTATTTTCCAAGAGAATTGTCTGGAGGTCAACAACAAAGAGTAGGTATTGCTAGATCTTTAGCTGTAGAACCTGACATTTGGTTTTTAGACGAACCGTTTTCTGCACTTGATCCATTAATAAGAAAAGAAATGCAAGATGAGTTTTTAAGACTTCAGGAAAAACTCCAAAAAACAATTATGTTTATTACACATGATTTTGATGAAGCTCTCAAGTTAGCAGATCGAATTGCAATTATGAAAGATGGAATAATTGAACAATTAGATACTCCTGCTAATATTGTTTTAAACCCTGCTACTGAATATGTAAGAAAATTCACAGAAGAAGTTCCAAGAGAAAAAGTTTTAACAATTGAAGATGTTATGGATGAAATTAAGCATGACGATTTAAGTGATTTAAAAATTTCTAAAGATGAAATAATCGAAAAAGTTGCTGAAAAAATTTTAACTCAAGAAAAATCAGTTGCGGTTATTGATAAAAATAACAATATCGTTGGTTCAATTAACCCCAATAAAATAATACAAACAGTATTTGGTGCTAGAAAAACTGAATAAACAATGGAATTATTAAAAAAATATCCAAAATTATTTCAATGGTTATTTTTGTTAATAGTTTTTTTTGCTTTATGTTTTGCAATCGATGTTCCTGAAACTTATAAATTCATAAGAGGTCAAGCAGAATTTATTAAAGACCCTAATCAAAGCACTTATATTTTATTTGGTAAAGAAGTTAGATACTACGCTTTTGATAATTTTTGGAGATTACCACCATTAATGGGATGGTTACCAATTTGGATTAACGATGGTTTGTTTTATTTATTGAATGAATGGATGCCAATGGAATTTTGGGATGCTGATATTCAAGAATTTAAAACTCAACCACTTTTACTAAAAATTACTCGAGACATAACTGCATTTATGACTTTTTTAATAGAGTTGTTTCGAGAAATTCTTTTAGGTGGCGTTGAAACAATTGTTGCTTTTACTAGTTGGGATTGGATAGATGCGCATCCATGGGCAGAATTACCAGGACTACCATGGACTATTGTAACTGCTGGAGCTACTTTATTAAGTTATAAATTAAGCGGCAAAGGGTTAGCTTTTTTTGCAGCATTTACCATGACTTATATTTCAATATTTGGTCAATGGGAGCCATCCATGCAAACATTATCATTTATAATGGTTGCAGCTCCTTTGTCTTTTATATTTGGTTTAGGTCTTGGGATCATGGCTTATAAAAGTACAACTGTTGAAAAAATTCTTTATCCTATTCTTTTAGTAATGCAAACAATGCCACAATATGCGGTATTAGTTCCAGCAATGGTTTTGTTTGGTATTGGAGATCATGCGGCAGTAATAATTACAATGGTAGTTGCTATACCACCAATGATTTTATTAACTCTCTTAGGATTAAGAGCTGTGCCGCCAGAAGTAATTGAAGCTGGCAAAATGAGTGGTTGTAATAACTGGCAGCTGATGTTCAAAGTTTTAATTCCCACAGCAAGAAGAGATATTTTAATTGGCGTAAACCAAGTTATCATGGTTTGCTTTTCTATGGCAGTTATCGCGGCATTTATCGGAGCTAAAGGTTTAGGTTGGAATTTATTATTAGCTTTAAACCAATTAAATATTGGATTAGCTTTAGAAGCAGGATTATGTATTAGTTTGATTGCAATTTTATTGGATAAAATGTCTTTAGCTTGGGCAAACAAGCAAACTGATTATTTTGGAAACTTAACTTTTTTTCAAAGATATAAAAATTCTATATTTTTTTTAATATCAATTATTGTCGGATTAGTTCTTGCATACATTGGAACATTTTATTTTAAAGATGGTTTCAATTATTTATATGAAGTGCCTCACAATAAAGGATTTTCTACCGCTGGTTTTTGGAACAAGGGAGTAGATTGGATATTTGAAACTTTTTTTCAAACTTTAAAAATATTTAATACTTGGTTGATTACTGAAGTTTTGCAGCCTATGAGAGCACTTTATTTAAGAATGCCAGCTGTAGCCACTTTAGTTTTAGTAGTTGGAGCAGGATATATTATTGGTGGAATTCGATCAGCGCTAGTTGTTGGATCATTAACATTGTTTATTGCATTTAGTCCATGGTGGGATAGAGCTTTAGTTACAACTTATATGGCGACATTTGGCGTTATAATTTCATGTATATTAGGATTAATAGTTGGAACTATTTGCGTACAACATAAAACAACTACTAGTTTTATGTTAGGTGTTTGTGATATTTTTCAAACATTCCCATCATTTGTTTATTTAATTCCTGTGATGATGCTTTTTGGGATAACAGATACTTCTGTATTAATAGCAGTTATAGTTTACGCAACAATTCCTGCTACACGATATACTATTGAAGGACTTCGAAGTGTCCCTGCAGCACTACATGATGCAGCAACTATGTCAGGCGTTACAAAATTTCAAAGATTAAAAAATGTAGAATTCCCAATAGCATTTCCACATATGATGCTTGGTTTGAACCAAACTATAGTATTTGCATTATTTATGGTGATTATAGGCGCATTTATTGGAACTGAAGACTTAGGGCAGTACATACTAAAAGCATTATCAGATAAAAATGGTGGTGGAAAAGGATTAATTTTAGGTTTGTGTGTTGCTTTTATTGGGTTGATATTTGATAATTTGATTAGAACTTGGGTAGATAAAAGAAAAAAACATTTAGGTATAAATTAGTATCTGTGTGAAAAAATTTATAGTTGCCATAGATCAAGGCACAACTTCTTCAAGAGTAATTTTGTTTGATACCTTTGGAAATGTTAAATTTAAATCTCAACAAGAGATTAAACAAATTTTTCCAAAAAATGGCTGGGTAGAACAGGACCCAGAGGAAATTTGGAAAACAACTTTAAAACTTTTAAAAAATGTTATTCAAAAATCCAAAAAATTGAATGGAAAAATTCTTAGTATAGGAATAACCAATCAAAGAGAAACAACTGTCCTTTGGAATAAAAAAAATGGCAAACCAATATATAATGCAATTGTCTGGCAGGATAGGAGAACAGAACAATATTGTAAATTTTTAAAAAAAAATAATTACGAGAAAATTGTTAGAAAAAAAACTGGTTTATTTATTGATCCATATTTTTCAGCAACCAAAATAAAATGGATAATTCAAAATGTTAGACAAGCCAAAAGTTTATTAAAAACCAATGATTTGTTATTTGGAACAGTAGATACATATTTAATTTGGAAACTTACAAATGGAAAAAAACATTTAACAGATGCTACTAATGCTTCACGTACTATGTTGTTTAATATTACTTTAAATAAATGGGACAAAGACATTCTTAAAAAATTAAAATTACCAATTAAAATTTTTCCAGAGGTAAAAAATTCTGCTGATAATTTTGGAATTTTAGATAAAAAAATTTCTAATTATGAAATACCAATTTCAGCTGTAATTGGTGATCAGCAAGCAGCTACAGTTGGACAAACTTGTTTTGAAGAAGGTTCAATAAAGACTACTTACGGAACAGGAGCATTTGTTATTATGAATACTGGAAATAAAAAAATTTATTCCCAAAATAAATTACTAACGACTATATGTTATCGTTTGCATGATAAAAATACTTATGCACTAGAAGGATCTGTATTTATAGCAGGAGCTGGTATTCAATGGTTGAGAGATAAACTTAAACTTATAAATAATGCATTTGATACTGAAAAAATTGCTTCATCTAAAAAAACAAATGAAGGAGTATTTATAGTTCCAGCATTTAGTGGTTTAGGAGCTCCTTATTGGAGATCTGATGCAAGAGGTATGATTACTGGACTTACAAGAGATAGTGATTGGCAAGTTTTAGTTAGAGCAGTTGTAGAATCTGTTGCATATCAAAGTTATGATTTATTTAGCTCAATGCAAAAAGACTCTTTAAAACCAAAAGTAGTCAAAATTGATGGAGGCATGGTTGCAAATAATTGGTTTGCACAATTCTTGTCAGATATAATTAACTTAAACGTTATAAGGCCAAAAGTACTTGAAACAACTGCTTTAGGAGCAGCTTTTCTAGCTGGATATCAAATAGGAGAGTTTAAATCTCTTAATGAAATAAAAAAAAGGTGGCAGAAAGATAGAGTTTTTTCTCCAAAAATTGATAAATCTTTAAGAAATAAACTTTTGCAAGGATGGAAGTTAGCAATTAAAAAAACTTTAGCGTAGTTTGGTTTAAATAATGAAAAAAATTTTAATTATAGGTTCTGGAGCGATGGGGGCAGCTTTTTCGATACCATGCTTAGATAACAAACATAGCGTTACATTATGTGAGCCATATAATCATCAATTAATTAAAAATATAATATCTAATAAAAATTTTCATCCAGCTTTAAAATTACAACTACCCCAAAGATTAATTATAAAAACATTTTCAAAAGAAATTTTGAACAAGAAATGGGATTTAATTGTTATTGCCGTAAGTTCAATAGGGATGGATTGGGTTAGAGAAAATTTAAAAGAATTAAAATTTAAATCTCAAATATTAATTTTAACTAAAGGACTTAAATTTAATAAAAAAACAAAAAAAATTGTTACAATGTCTGAACAATTGAACGAAGGTAATAAAAAATATAATATCTCAGTTTTGAAAGGACCTTGTTTAGCAAAGGAGTTAGCAAGAAAAATTAAATCAAGCACGATTATAGCAAATAAAAATATTAAAATTGCACAATCAATTGGAAAATTAATTTCAACAAAATATTACAAAACTGAATTTTCAAGAGATGTAAGAGGTGTAGAGATATGTTCTGCGATTAAAAATATATATTCTATGTTAATCGGTGCAGGTGAAGGGGCTAATACTGCCTCAACTATTTTTACTCAATCAATTTTAGAAATGGTTTACTTAACTAAAATTTTTAAAGGCAAAGAAGAAACGGTATATGGCCTTGCTGGAATAGGTGATTTATATGTAAGTGCTGTTGGGGGTAGAAATAGTAAGATGGGTCAATATTTAGGAAAAGGGTATAACTTTAAAAATGCTAAAAAAAAATTTATGTTAAATGATACCGTTGAAGGAGCTGAGTTAGTTTTTGAAATTGGTAATTATATTTTAAAAAAAATCGATAATAAAAAAATCCCTTTGATGGTTGATTTACTAAAAGCAATCTTAGGAAATAAAAAATTGATTATAAGATGGTGAGTAAAATTTGTAATCTAGTTGGTTGGATTTTGTTTATAGTTTCTGCAGTAGGTTTTATTATCTCTAGTGTAGGTAACTTTTGGGCAATGTTTGGAAGTATATTTTTTTTAATTGCCTGTTTTGTTTTTTTAATCCCTTATTTTGTTAAAGACAATTAATTCAAAATTAAAGGCTGCCTTTACTTTGTAAAAGCAGCCTAATTAATTTATTTATTTAAAAAAGCTTTTAAGGAATCATCCATTGCTTCAGACCAAGGAGTATGGTGAACAGGTCCGACTGATCCTGTTACTGGTGAAGAAAAAGATTTATTTCTATATGTTAGAATATCTTCAACCTTGTGATGTTCCCATTCTTTGAAGTGTTTTCTTATCAATTCAAAGTCAATTTTTGGATAATCAGACATTTCATGAAGTTCTTTGGTGTATTCAGTTTGAAAATCAATCATTTGATCAGGATTTTCTAGCTTTTCTTCCATCGCTACCCATTTATTAATGTCCTTATCCATCTCATCGTTATTAGGAAGTTTTATTTTGCCCATTATTACATCTCTTGCATACCAGGCTTGGCAATCAAACATATTAAAAGTATGAAATTGATCTTGCATGCCAAGATAAATAAGTTTGTGATTGTCTTGCCATACGACACCTTTGTATAATTTAGGTGGATATAATCTATTTCTTGTTTTTAATCTTAAACTTTCATCCAAAAATGGGAAGTGATGTAAATAACCAGTGCAAAGAATTATTGCATCAGCATCCTGTTCAGTGCCATCTTTGAAAATTGCTTTTTTTCCTTCTAGTTTATCAAGATAATGAACTTCTTTCATTCCTTTAGGCCATTTAAATCCCATAGGATTATGTCTATAACCAATTGTTACACTATTAGCTCCATACTTATGACATTGAAGAGCAATATCTTCTGCAGAATAACTGCTACCTAGCACAATTACATTTTTGCCTCTAAATTCCTCTGCATCTCTAAAATCATGTGAATGTAAAATTCTACCTGGAAAAGAATTCATTCCTTCATACTCAGGAATAAAAGGTACAGAAAAATGTCCTGACGCAACAACTACATAATCAAAATTATCATTTGAAATAGTATCATTTGTTTTATCTAAATAACTAACCTCAAATTTATCATTTTTATAAACTGTGCTAGTAACTTTAGTATTAAATTTAATTTTTTTCTTTAAATTTCCTTTGCTTACTCTACCTAAAATATAATCATATAAAACTGCTCTAGGTGGGAAAGATGGAATTGGTTTTCCAAAATGTTCATCAAAAGAATAATCTGCAAATTCAAGACATTCTTTTGGACCATTAGACCAAAGATATCTATACATACTATTTGGAACAGGGTCACCATACTGATCAGATCCAGTTCTCCAGCTATAATTCCAAAGTCCACCCCAATCTGCTTGTTTTTCAAAACAAACTACTTCAGGAATTTTTTCACCTTTTTTTTCTGCTTGTTCAAAAGCTCTTAGCATTGAAAGGCCACAGGGACCTGAACCTATAATAGCAATTTTTGTCATTAAATTATCTCCATTAAAATTTTATATAAATATATACTACTAACAAATGACTACTATTTAAAAGAAAAAAAATTAAAACTATTAATTGAATAATTTATTTTTAAAATAAACCTTCAATTTCACCCTTGTCATTAAGTTTAATCGAGTCAGCTGCTGGTACTCGTGGCAAACCTGGCATAGTCATTATCTCTCCACAGATTACAACAACAAATTCAGCTCCTGATGATAATCTAACTTCTCTTATAGGCAACACATGTCCAGACGGAGCACCTTTTAAATTAGGATCTGTTGAAAAACTGTATTGTGTTTTAGCTATACAAATTGGAAGATTTCCGTAGCCTTGTTCTTCAAAACCTTTTAATTGAGCTCTAACTTTAGAGTCCGCAATTACCTCACTAGCTCTATATATTTCTTTAGCTACTGTCTCAACTTTTTCAAATAACTTAGTTTTATCCTCGTATAAGAACTTAAAATTAGCTTGTTCTTTGTCAATTAATTCCACAACATGTGAAGCAAGATCTGTAGTTCCTTTACCACCATCAGCCCAATGTTTACATAAAGTAGCTTTGACACCAAGCTTATTGCAAGAATTGATTAATTCTTTAACTTCATTATCTGTATCAGCAATAAAATGGTTTACAGCAACAGCAACAGGAAGACCAAATTTTTTAACATTTTCTATATGTCTTTCTAAATTTACCAAACCTTTTTTGAGAGCTTCTACATTTTCGTTTTTTAATTCATCTTTAGCTAAACCTCCGTGCATTTTTAAAGCACGAATAGTTGCAACGATTACAACACAACTAGGTTTAAGATTTGATTTTCTACATTTAATATCTAAAAATTTTTCAGCACCAAGGTCTGCTCCAAATCCAGCTTCAGTTACTACATAGTCTGCTAATTTTAATCCTGTTTTTGTAGCGATTACAGAATTACATCCATGAGCAATATTTGCAAATGGGCCTCCATGAATTATTGCTGGATTGTTTTCTAAAGTTTGAGTTACATTTGGTCTTAAAGCGTCTTTTAATAACACAGTCATTGGTCCATGAGCATTAAGATCTTTTGCATAAATTGGTTGCTTATCTCTCGTATAAGCTACAGTTATATTTCCAATTCTTTTTTCTAAATCTTCAATACTGTTTGCTAAGCAGAAAATAGCCATGATTTCAGATGCAACAGTAATGTCAAAACCATCTTCTCTAGGAAAACCGTTAGCAACACCTCCAAGATTTACGTTGATTGATCTAAGAGCTCTGTCATTCATATCCATAACTCTTCTCCAAACAATTCTTCTAACATCGATGTTTAATTTATTGCCCCAATAAATATGATTATCAATTAAAGCAGATAACAAGTTATGAGCAGAAGTTATTGCGTGGAAGTCTCCAGTAAAGTGTAAATTAATTTGTTCCATTGGAACAACTTGAGCATAACCACCACCAGCAGCACCACCTTTCATACCAAAAGAAGGACCCAAGCTTGGTTCTCTCAAACAGACAATAGATTTTTTTCCAATTTTATTTAAACCATCATTTAAACCAACTGAAGTAGTAGTCTTACCTTCACCAGCTGGAGTTGGAGTTATAGCTGTAACTAGAATTAGTTTTCCGTCTGGTTTGTCTTTTAAAGTATCAATATATTCTAAATTAATTTTAGCTATATGTCGCCCCATAGGACTAAACGCAAAGCTTTCATCAGGCACGTTAACTTTAGCCAATATATCTTTTATTGGTTGCATTTTTGCTTCTCTTGCTATCTGAATGTCTGATTTAACTTCACTCATAGTATCCTTTGTTAGTTTATTAAGTTTGTGAGATTAATAACCCTTTTTTGAAAATTTTGAAACTTCTAAAAATTATATATAAAAAAAATAAGAACTATTTAATTAGTTTATTATAAAATTATGTCATGCAAAAGTATTCAATATTCAATCTTATAAAAAATGCTTTTTCCAATCATCAAAATTGGGATTTAGCTTGGAAGGATCCAACTCCCAAAAAAGAATATGATGTTGTCATTATTGGTGGTGGAGGTCATGGCCTTGCTACCGCATACTATTTAGCGAAAGAACATAAAATTACTAATGTAGCAATTATAGAAAAAGGCTGGATTGGCGGCGGAAATATTGGAAGGAACACTACGATTATTAGATCTAACTTTATGTATGACGAGAATGCAAAATTTAATGAGTTTGGAATGAATTTATGGAGAAACATGAGTCAGGAATTAAATTTTAATGTCATGTTTTCACCAAGAGGAATAATAAATTTAGCACACTCAGATGCTCAAATGAATGCGTATGCACGTAGAGGAAACTCTATGAGGTTAAATGGAATTGATGCAGTGCTTTTAAATAGAGAAGAGATTAAAAAAATTATCCCTATGGCAGATTTTTCAGATGATGTGCGTTATCCAATTTTTGGCGGTCTAGCTCAACCCAGTGCAGGAACAGCTAGACATGATGCAGTTGCTTGGGGTTATGCTCGTCAAGCTGACTCAATGGGAGTTGATATAATTCAAAATTGTGAAGTTACAGGATTTGATGTAGTGGCTGGAAAAATTACTGGTGTTAGAACTTCTAGAGGAGATATTAAAACAAAAAAAATAGGTTTATGTGTTGCAGGTAGTTCTAATGTGTTAGCTGAAATGTTGAATATGACTCTTCCCATTGAAGCTCATCTGTTACAAGCTTGTGTATCTGAACCTGTTAAACCATTATTAGATGGAGTAGTAACATTTGGAGCTGGACACTTTTATATAAGTCAATCAGACAAAGGTGAAATGGTTATGGGTGGTGATCTTGATGGTTATAATAGTTATGCTCAAAAAGGAAATTTGCCAACTATTCAACACGTGTTAACAGGTGGTGTTGCTTTATTTCCATTTCTTAGCCGTTTAAAAATGCTTAGAACTTGGGGTGGAATAATGGACATGTCTATGGATGGATCGCCGATAATAGACAAAACTCATATTGAAGGTTTATATTTAAATTGTGGATGGTGTTATGGTGGATTTAAATCTGTGCCATCCTCCGGTTGGACATTTGCTCATACTATTGCTCAAGACAGAGTTCATGAATTGAACGCTGGATTTAGTTTAAATAGATTTTCAACAGGATACTTAATTGACGAAAAAGGTCTTGGTACTAAAACTTGGATTTCATAAATGCTGAATATTAAATGTCCATACTGTGGAGATAGAGCTCAAAAAGAATTTGCTTATGGTGGAGATGGTACTGTTAAGAGACCAGAGTTAAATAAAGAAGTTTCTGATCAAGACTGGGATAGTTTTGTTTATTTAAGAAAAAGCCCAAGAGGAAAACATATAGAATTATGGCATCATATATCTGGATGCAGACAATGGTTTAGAGCACAAAGAGATACTGTAACACACGAAATTTTTAAAACGGCAAAATTAAACGAAGAAATTTAATGACACAAACATTTAGATTAGAAAACGAAGGTTTGGTAAATAGAAGTAAACCAATTGATTTTATTTTTAATGGTAAAAAATATACTGGTTATGAAGGTGATACTTTAGCTTCAGCTTTATTAGCTAATGGAGTTCATTTAATAGGTCGTAGTTTTAAATATCATAGACCAAGAGGTTTTTTTGGAGCTGGAGTTGATGAACCTAATGCAAAATTACAAGTTACTATTAATGGTTATTCCGAACCCAATATTAATGCAACTGAGATAGAACTGGTAGAAGGTTTGTCTGCTACTAGTCAAAATTGTTGGCCTTCAGTTGAATTTGATGTTGGTGCGATAAATAATTTTTTAAATAGATTTTTTCCGGCGGGTTTTTATTACAAAACTTTTATGTGGCCAAAAAGCTTTTGGTACAAAGTTTATGAACCTTTCATTAGAAAAGCAGCTGGTTTAGGAGTTGCTTCAGTTGAAAAAGATAATGAAAGATACGAGCATAAGTACGAATATTGTGATTTATTGGTTACAGGATCTGGACCAGCAGGTTTGGCTAGCGCATATGCTGCTGCAAAAAATGGGGCAAAAGTAATTTTAGCTGAAGACAAACCAAGATTTGGTGGATCGCTATTAACTGACAATGTCACTATAGATAATTTATCAGGTAAAGCATGGGCAGAAAAAATTATTTCTGAATTAAAAGAAATGCCAAATGTGATTGTTAAAAATAGATCACAAGTTTTTGGATACTATGATCACAACATGATGGTGATGTTTGAAAGAATAGGTGATCATTTAAAAACCAAATCGAAATTTACTCCAAGACAAAGACTATGGTACATAAGAGCGAAAGAAGTTTTGTTATCAACCGGATCAATTGAAAGACCAATAGTTTTTGGCAATAATGATACCCCAGGAGTATTTTTGTCAGCAGCTGCAAAAGAATATATTAAAGTATATGGAGTATTAATTGGAAAAAAACCTTTAATTTTTACAAATAATGACAGCGCTTATGAAACTGCAATTGAATTTAAAAAAAATGGAGTTGATCCAATTGTTTTAGACACTAGAGAAGATCAAAATTCAGATTTAATTAATGAGGCTAAAAATTTAGATATAAAGATAAAATTCTCTCATGCTGTTATAGCTGCAAATGGTTATAAAAAAGTTAAATCAGCATTAGTAGGAAAATTAAATACTGATAAATCTAATTTTGAAAATACTGAAACTCTAGAATGCGATTGCATTTGTGTATCTGGATTTTGGACGCCTACAGTTCATTTAGCTTCTCAATCAGGAAATAAACTTAAGTTTAATGAAAAAATAGATGCTTTTGTTCCAGATCAATCAAAACAAAAAGAACACTCTATTGGAGCAGCAAATGGAACATTTAATTTGAAAGAAACTATAGAAAATGGTTTTAAAACTGGTTCAGAAACTTCAAAAAAAATTACCAATCAAGAAACACCTGTTCAAATACCTAATACGAATGAACCAAAACAAAGTTCACACGATAAGTTTTGGTGTTCTCCTTTGCCAAAAGGAAAAAATTATAAAAGATTTGTTGATTTTCAAAATGATGTCGCTGTATCTGACATCGAAATAGCTTTAAGAGAAGGTTATAGATCTATTGAGCATGTTAAGCGATATACTACTCTTGGAATGGCAACAGATCAGGGTAGAACTAGTAATTTAAATGGTTTGCAATTAGTTGCCAATGTTGAAAAAAAAATTGTTCCACAAGTTGGTCACACTACATTTAGACCACCATTTACTCCAATTACAATTGGAACTATTGTTGGAAGAGAAATAGGAATGGAGTTTATGCCTACCAGAAAAACTCCTATGCATAATTGGCATGAAAAAAATAATGCAGTATTTACTGATGCAGGTGCTTGGAAAAGACCTAGGTATTACAAACAAGGTAATGAGACTCTCTTTGAAGCATCTAAAAGAGAAGCTAAAAATGTAAGAGATCATGTTGGAATTTGTGATGTTACTACACTTGGTAAAATTGATGTAAAAGGACCAGATGCGGCTGAGTTTTTAAACAGAGTTTACACCAATGCTTGGTTAAAACTTCCTATTGGTAAAGCAAGATATGGAGTGATGTTGAGAGAAGATGGAATAGTAATGGATGATGGTACAACAACAAGGATTTCAGAAAATCATTATCATATGACCACAACAACCGCTCAAGCTGCTAATGTTTTATCTCACTTAGAATATTATCTTCAAGTAGTATGGCCTGAATTAAATGTAAATGTAGTATCTACTACAGAACAATGGGCAGGAGCAGCTTTAGCTGGTCCAAAGTCTAGAGATGTTTTGGCAAAACTTTTCCCAAATTTAGATGTAAGCAATGAAGCACTTCCTTTTATGGGTTATGTTGAGGGAGATTTATTTGGTGTAGAGGCAAAAATATTTAGAATTTCATTCTCAGGTGAACTTGCTTATGAAATTAATGTTCAGTCAGATCATGGCATGTTTATGTGGGAAAAAATGATGGAAGTTGGAAAAGAGTTTAATATTCAACCTTATGGCACCGAGGCTTTATCTACTTTAAGAATTGAAATGGGTCATGTCGCAGGTCCTGAGTTAGATGGTAGAACAATACCTTACGATGTCTCTTTAGAAGGTTTAGTATCTAATAAAAAAGATTTTATTGGTAAAAGATCTCTTTCTAGAGCTGCTTTCAATGATAGCGAAAGACAAAAAATCGTTGGCCTTGTTCCAGTAGATAGAAAATCAAGTATCCCTGAAGGATCTCATCTAGTTAAAAATAAAGATGCACAATTACCTAATCCTAAGTTAGGACATGTGTCCTCTTCTTGTTGGAGTGTTGAAAATAATAATCCTTTTTCTTTAGCGATAGTTAAGGATGGAAAAAATATGATTGGTCAAAAACTTTATGCTCTATCACCATTAAAAAATACTGCTATCGAAGTAGAAGTTATATCTTCTCACTACGTTGATCATGAAGGAACAAGGGTTAGATCATGACAAATGTATCTTCATTAAATCAGATACACAAATTAGGAAAATTTGGAGATTATGAAAATAAAAAAGATGAAAGTTTAATAAAGATATCTGAAGTATCTAATATCTGTATCTTTCAAATTGTAAAATTTAAAAATTCAAATTTTGATATAAGCGAAATTAAAATTGATGGTTTAGATTTACCAAAACCATTAAAGACAAATTTTAATGACTCGACTAGAATTTTATGGGTTGGTCCTGATAATTGGTACATTTTTTCAAGTAAATTAGATTTGTTTAAAACTGAAATTAAAAAATTTGATGATAAAAATTTTGCTATAACTAATCTTTCTCATTCAAGAGCCATTATAGAAATAGAAGGTGATTTAGCTGATGAAGTTTTAAAAAAAGGATGTCCACTAAATATAAACCATCTAGGAATAGGTGATTGTGCTAACTCAGTTTACAATGGAATTTCAATTACAATAGATTTTATCTCTAATGATCCAAAAAAAATAAGATTATCAGGATTAAGAAGTTTTGGTGAGTCTCTTTATCATTCTATTACTGATGCCTCTTTAGAATACGGTTATATAGCTATTTAAATTTTTATTTTCTAGTAGCTATAAAAACACCTATAGAAGTAATTAAAAATCCAACTAAATCTACAATAGTTAAAATCTCACCTAAAAAAAGCCAAGCCATAATTGCTGAAGTAGGAGGAATTAAAAAAAAGATCGAGACCGTTTTACTTGCTGAATTATGTTTAATTAAAAACATTAAAATTGTGAAAGCACCGAAGGAAACTAAAAAAATTTGATGACTCATAGCAATTATAAAAGTTTTAGTAAAATTTATTTCTATATTTGCAAAAAAAATGATTATTATTAAATGAAAGCAACAACCTCCTATAGCTTGATACATGTTACTTACTGATAAAGGTAAATTGTTACTCAATTTTTTTTGCCAAATTGTTGAAGTTGTAATTGCAAATAAAGCTATTAATGTTGCTATTAATCCAACCGAAGGAATGTTTGATCCAATATCAAAACCTAATACTAATGCTGCACCAATAAAACCTAAAATAACTCCTAACCATTGTTTGTAAGTAACTTTCTCACCAAGGATCGGACCACTTAAAGCATTAGTTAAGATTGGTTGTAACGTTACTATTAAAGCTGCAATAGCAGTAGGCATTCCTCTTGAAATTGAAAAAAAAACTCCACCTAAATAAAATCCATGGAATAGAACACCACTAAGAAATGATTCAAAAAAATTCTTTTTACTTATTAAAATTTTTTTTTTAGTAAATAATGAAAACAAATAAAACCCAAATGCTACAATTAAAAATCTAAATGCTAGAGCAGAAAAAGGATCGCTATTATCGATAATAGGTTTAGTAGTGATAAATGCTGAAGACCAAAGTAAGATAAAAATAAACGGAAATATTTTGATCATTTAATATCTAAATTAATTTGAAATATTCAAAATAATTAGATTATCTTGATTGCTCTCTTTGCACCAAAGCTCATAACTTTCGCACATTCTCCACAAAAAATTAGAGGCTTTTTTTGATAATTCTATTAATTGACTACTTTTTGTATCATAGAGTTTTGGAATTTTTATTAATTCTTTGATCATCATGTCTCTTTGTATTTCTAAAAGTTTAATTGTTTCATCAGGAATTTTTTGACTAGTTTCTTTATCAAAATAATCATTTTTCTTTAATTGAATAAGCCAATGATTATGAAACTCACCTGAGCTTAATTTTTCGTATTCTTCAGTTTCTGTAAATTTTTGAATTGCATCATCAATCGACAAATCTGGATTAGTCTTTTTAAATTCACTAATTTTAAAATAAATGACTTCAGCAGCTTTTAGTACGTAAGGTTTGTTAATTATCTCTGACATTCTTACTTTTGTATTTAGCCATAGAAGACTCTGCTAAAATTAAATTTGGATCTAAAAAAATTTTAGATGATTTTACTTTTTTAAAAGATTTGTAAGCAAAAATAGCAATTGGTAATTCAGTACAACCTAAAATAATTTTTTTGCACTTTTTTTTAATCAAATACTTAATTGCTGCTTCAATAATTTTTGAGGCCGCTTTTACATTGCCTAATTTTACTAATTTAATAGCCTTATTAACCGATTCAGTTTGCAAATCTTGATTAGGAAAAATTAACTTATAATCTTTATCAAAAATTTTATTATAAACACCAGTTTTAAGTGTTCCTTCAGTTGCCAATAAACCAATTTTAGAATTTTTTTTACATTTTTTTTTAGTTATTTTAAAAACTTCTTTAGGCATATTGATTATAGGAATATTGATTTTTCTTTTTAAATCGTCGTACCAATAATGCGCAGTGTTGCAGGGGATTACTATAAATTTACATTTATTTTTTTGCAAAAGTCTGCAGCCTCTCAATAGACTTTTTAAAACTGTTAAATATTTTTTATTACTTTTTTTACTAACTAGTCTGTTAGACAAATTTCCAGTTTGAACTCCAATTGACTCTGGTCGACCGGGAATGTTTGATTTGTTGTAAAGTAAAAATAGCGGATATTCTTGATCTATTTTACCTCTGTTTAAAACGGCAAGTTTATTACAAAAGTCTAGACCTGCTTGAGTTCCCATTCCTCCAAGAATACCTATCATAAAGAAAATATTTTTTTATTTGATTGATTTGTTGATACCTCTCATAAAAACTAGAACCAAACAACCTTTTTTTGTATAGGATGAATGTTTAGTTCCTGGTTTAAATGATACAAAATCACCTTTTTTAAAAACTTTTCCATCTGGATCTTTAAGCTCACCTTTTAACATTAAAAACTCCTCGTAGCCTGTGTGCATGTGAGGCAAACTTCTTGATCCTGGATCCATTTTAAGAACATATGTTCCAAAACCACCATTTTTCTTTGAATAACTAATTTTGTGCCAACTCATACCTGGAATTTTTTTTCCATAGTTATCAAATGGCTTAAATTTAACTTTATTAATATTTGTGATTTGTCTATTTGGCATAATTAATTATAACATATAGTTAAAACTTAGCATGCAAGAAATTTATATAGATAAATCTGGAAATGGTTTCCCTTTAGTTTTAGTTCATGGTTTTTTGGGTTCGTCTGATATGTGGAGATATCAAAAAGAATTTTTAAAAAATAACTTTACTGTTATAGCACCAGCGTTACCTGGATTTGGTGAAAGTTCAAATATTTCATCTGTTAATAGTATAGAAAATATGGCTAGTATAATCATAAACTCTGTTAAAAAATTAGGGATTGATAAATATCATTTAATGGGTCATTCAATGGGAGGAATGATCGTACAAGAGATGGCGAAACAATCTTCTTCAAGTATAAAAAAATTAATTTGTTATGGCACTGGACCTATAGGAGATATTCCTGGAAGATTCGAACCAATTGATGTTTCTAGGAAACGTTTAGCTGATGATGGTTTAAAAGCAACCGCACATAGAATTGCAAAAACATGGTTTGTAGAAGAGGATAGGGCAAAAAATTTTTTTTTATGCAAGGAAGCTTACACAAATGTTTCTGAAAAATCAGCAGATGATGCATTGGTTGCTATGAAAAATTGGACTGGAATTAATAATTTAAAAAATATTAATAATGAAACTTTAATTATTTGGGGAGAATTTGATAAAGCTTACAATTTTAATCAAGTAAAAACTCTAAATGAAAATATACCAAATAGCCGTTTACAGATTATCAAAGGATGCTCTCATAATGTTCATCTTGAAAAAGTAGACGAATTTAATGAAAATATTTTAAATTTTTTGATAAATTAGTTTGTTGGCTATAAATATAAAATTCAATTAAGAATTAAATTATAGCCAACAAATATGTTAATGAAAATTATGCAGTTTTCAAATTAACTGCTGAAGGACCTTTAGGACCATCTTCAACATCGAAAGTCAAAGCTTGACCCTCATCTAAACCGTTCATACCAGCAGCTCTTACAGCTGAAACATGTACAAACACATCTTTTTGTTTATCTTCTCTTTCAATAAAACCAAAACCTTTGGTTGGATTGAACCATTTTACTTTTCCTTGTAGACTCATATTTATCTTCTTACTTTTTGTTATTAATTTATTACTTATAATTAAGTAATTTGAGCTTTCTTTAGATTTTTAATGGTTTTGTCAACAAAATATGAGTAACTTTTTAGTCATTTAATTGGGTATTCACTATTAATTTATTTAAATAAACAGAATTAATATCTTCTTTATAATGGGCAAAAGGTTTACAGGGTTCAAAACCACACTCTTTGAATAATTTTCTAGCAGGTTTAAAAAAATCACTTGCACCTGTTTCGATGCTAAGTTTTTTGATATTCAGTTTTTTTGCTTCTGCAATGAGGTGATTAATAATCTTAATCCCATTTCCTTTTCTTCTAAAATTATCATGTAATCTAATCGATTTAAACTCCCCATGTCCTTCTTCTAAAAATTTTAATGCACCACATCCCATTAAAATGTCATCTTCCCATAAGCTCCAAAATTTTATTGAAGGTACTTTAAGACCAGGAATATCAAGAACATGAGCACTACCTTCTGGGGATGCTGCTCTTAATTCCACAAAATGTTTTTTTAGAAGTATATTAACTTCAGGATGATCAAAATTACCTTCGATAGATGTTAACATTCAAATTAATGTTGTCAGGTGACCCATTTTTCTTTTTTGTTTAATTTCTTTTTTAAGATAATCATAAAAAAATTGATTATCTTTTAATTTAGGATTTTCTCTAAATGGGATAATTTGATCACCAATAATATTTATCATTTCAGCGTTAGAAATTTTTTTCAGTGGTATTTGTTCTAATTTGCATACTGCTCTTATATGATTTTCAAATTGGCTGACGTTATATGCGTTAATTGTTAAATGTCCAGAATTATGTACACGTGGTGCAATTTCATTAACGTATAGATTGTCATTTCTATCTATAAAAAATTCTACACATAAAGTACCAATGTATTTTAATTCTTCAGATATAAGAGTAGCCCATTCCTTAGATTGCTCTAATAATTTTGAGCTAATTTCAGCAGGGATTTTTGAATGTTTTAAAATTTGGTCTTCATGTTTATTTTCAATTGGCTCGTAAACCTCATATTTGTTTTTATCAAATCTAGTTATTATTACAGAAATCTCTTTTTTAAGTTTAACTAGTTTCTCCAAAATATATTCTTTTGAAAAATCAATCTTCAGTGAATTAAAATCTTCTAAGTTTTGAATAGGGTATTGGCCTTTGCCATCGTATCCCATGGTGGTAGTTTTTAATATGCCTGGTAGCAAATCTTCTAAAGGTAATAAATCCTCTTTATTATCAACAGCAGCATATCTAGTTGTTCTAATATTTAGTTTATTTACAAAATCTTTTTCTGCTAATCTATGTTGAATAATTCTATTAACGGACGGTTTTGGTAATACAGGTTTAAACTTATTTAATTCACTAAGAGTTTCGTAAGGAATATTTTCAAATTCATAAGTTATTACATCAACTTTTTTAATAAACTCATTAAGTTTTTGTTTATCATTATAAGACCCATGAATAAATTCATTACAAAAATTTTGAGCTGGGGCATCAATATCATCGCAAAAAATAAAAGTTTTTATACCTAGTTTTTTTGCAGCAACAGTCAACATGCTCCCTAGTTGACCTCCGCCAATAATACCAAGATTTATTTCTGACATTTATTTGGGTATTTTTTTAACAGATTTTGTCTGTGATTTTCTCCAATTTAATAATTTTTTTTTAACCAACAAATTATTATTTGCAATAATAGATGCGGCAAGTAAAGCAGCATTAATTGCACCATCTTCACCAATTGCCAATGTACCAACAGGTATTCCTTTTGGCATTTGAGCTATGGAGAGCAAACTATCTAAGCCTTTAAGTTTTTTACTTTCAATCGGTACACCTAAAACTGGTAATGGAGTTAACGCAGCTATCATTCCAGGCAAATGAGCTGATCCACCTGCACCGGCTATGATTACTCCAATATTATTTTTTTCTGATGATTTTGCGTACTCATACATCCTATCAGGAGTTCTATGAGCAGAAATTATTTTAGTTTCGTAGGAAATGCCTATATTTTTTAAAACTTTTTCTGCTGGTTTTAAAGTTTTATAGTCAGATTGACTTCCCATAACTATTGAAACTTTTAATTTATTATTTTTTTTCATGAAAATTAAGTATTCAAACTTTATTTCAAAATTAGGATAAAATTTCAATAAAATTAATAGAATTTGAACGACTTATTGATATTGTCATTTTAAATGAAATTTAAAATAGACAATCTTCAATACTGTAATTGGTCTAGAGAAATATTTGAGATTAATAGAGAAGCCAACCTTGATGCAGTACATGTTACCCTCGTTTATCATGAAGATTATGATGAATTTCTATTAGAAACAAAAAAATGGGAAAAGTTATTTGCAGATAACTCAGATTTAATTTTCTTAGGTAAAAATTTCAAAGATATTGAGAAGGCAAATTCTGAAAAAAAAACAGCTATTTTTTTTGGTTTTCAAAATTGTTCACCAAT
>JAYPCR010000005.1:0-27893 GCA_038124805.1 Candidatus Pelagibacteraceae bacterium | reverse complement strand
CTGCAGGGATCACTCATGGTGGCTTTATAGCAGCTTTAATAGATGCAGGAGCTGGAACATCGGCTCATAGGTCTGCAAACAATTCCCCTTGTGTTACAATTTCCTTAGATCTTAAATTTATTGGCGCTACTAAAACAGGTGATGAAATTATTGGTAAAGCTAAAATTTTAAAAAAAACAAATACACTTATATTCTTGTTTTGTGAATTATCATGCAAAAATAAAATTATAGCATCGGCATCAGGAATATG
Source organism: Candidatus Pelagibacteraceae bacterium (assembly GCA_038124805.1). GTDB lineage: Bacteria > Pseudomonadota > Alphaproteobacteria > Pelagibacterales > Pelagibacteraceae > Pelagibacter. The sequence goes on along the minus strand of JAYPCR010000005.1, from coordinate 27,643 downwards.
GAAAATTTTAAAAATAAATCCTTCTAACTTAGGTCCAGGTGGATAATTTTTAATATTTAATCAATATTGTAATTCTAAAATATTTTTAAATTCTTCTAAAGACTCTGGGTTTGCTAAAGCTTCTTTATTCTTAATTTCATTTCCCTCAACTGTATTTTTAACAGCAAGTTCGGCTACCTTGCCATTTTTAGTTCTTGGTATATCTGAAATTGCAATAACTCTATTTGGAACATGTCTTGGAGAAACATTATTTCGAATTTGTTTTTTTATATTTATAACAAGTTTTTTGTTTAGCTTGCTTTTTGAATTTAAAACTACAAATAAAATGATCCTAATATCATTATCCCATGTTTGTCCTATAACTACAGAGTCTTTTATTTGTTTAAATTTTTCAACTTCTGAATAAATTTCAGCTGTACCCATCCTTACCCCACCAGGATTTAAAGTAGTATCTGATCTACCATAAATTATAAATCCTCCATTACTTTTTACTTCAGCATAATCTCCATGATACCAAACATTTTTAAACTTATTAAAATAAGTATTTTTAAATTTGATATTATTTTTATCTTTCCAAAATTTAAGTGGAATTGTAGGAAAAGCATTTTTACAAACCAGTTCACCTTTGCTATTCTTTAATGATCTTCCTTTATCATCAAATATATCAACATCCATAGCTAACCCTTTATTCTGAATTTCTCCTAAAATAACTGGCTGATATAAATTTCCTAAAACAAAACAAGATACAATGTCAGTACCACCAGAAATTGATGATAAATGAACATCTTTTTTAATATGTTTGTAAATATATGTAAAACCCTCTGGAGACAATGGGGATCCTGTAGAGCAAACTGTTCTTAATTTTTTCAATTTATACTTATAACTTAAACGTGGTTTTAACTTTCTAAGACCATCTATGTATTTTGCACTAATACCAAACAAAGTAATATTTTCTTTTTCAGCAATTTTTAATAATAAATCGTTCTGTTTATACATTGGAGAACCATCGAACAAAACAATTGAAGCTTTTGAAGCCAAGGCGCTTACCAGCCAATTCCACATCATCCATCCGCATGTTGTAAAATAAAATACATTATCTTTTTCTTTTATGTCACAATGAAGAAGATGTTCTTTTTTATGTTGTATCAAAACACCTCCAGATCTGTGAACTATACATTTTGGTTTACCTGTAGTTCCACTTGAATAAAGAATAGCTAAATCTTTTTCAAAATCATATTTTTCAAATACTATTTGTTCATATTCATTTTTAATTAATTTCTGCCAATTAAAAATTTTAACATTTTTTATTTTAAGCTTATGTGTTTTCTTGGCTTGCCCAGGATAATTGATAATAACCAAGTATTTTATAGATTTTATAGCTTTTAATATTTTATTAGCTCTATTTAAAACCTCAATTTTTTTTCCATTGTAAAAATAATGATCAACTATGAATAATACCTTGGGTGATATTTGTAAAAATCTTTCAATAACCCCATTTATACCAAAATCAGGTGAGCATGAAGACCAAATTGCACCTATAGATGCTGTGCCAAGAAAAGCTTCGACTGTTTCTGATAAATTTGGTAAGTAAGCAGCAACTCTATCATTTTTTCTTATTTTTATTTTCTTTAAAAAATTTTGAATATTAGATACATTTTTTACTAATTCTTGCCAGTTTTTTTCTTCTCTATAACCATTCTCACTAATAAAAGTTATAGCCTTATCTTTATTATTTTTAACAAGTATATTTTCAGTAAAATTTAATTTTGAATCTGGCAGAAATAAATTTTTAAATAATAATTTATTTTTAATAATCTTTTTATTTCCTTTTATTCCTTTTATTTGTGAAAAATCCCATAATGAACTCCAAAAATCTGGTGAATTTTTTACACTCCAATTTAAAATTTTTGAATAATCTTGATTAAATTTTTTTTTAAACTTTTTAGAAATAAATTTTTCAAATTGATATAGATTAGATTTTTTTTTTAGCTGAGAATTAGCTTCCCAAAGTTTTTTAGACATGTTTTTAAATATTATTATAGAAATAATCTTTAATATGTTACTGTATATTTTTTTTATAAGTAAAATGAGAACTTTTTACCCTCCGATTCGGTCATGTTTTAGTCTATTTTTGTTCTTTAACACCAACAATATCTGGTAGGTAAAAAAAAAGGTATACCAAAGATAGAAATGACCAAAAATAAAATCACTGCCGTTCTTGGACCAACTAATACAGGCAAAACTCATCTTGCGATCGAAACTATGCTTAGTTTTGACACTGGAATGATTGGTTTTCCTTTAAGATTATTAGCTAGGGAAGTTTACGACAAGGTAATTAAAAAAGTAAGTCTAGATAAAGTAGCATTAATTACGGGAGAAGAAAAAATTATACCTACAAACGCTAAATATTTTCTTTGTACTGTAGAGTCTATGCCAATTGACAAACATTTAGATTTTGTTGGAGTAGATGAAATTCAAATGTGTGCTGATCACGAAAGAGGTCATATTTTTACAGATAGACTGCTTAATATGCGAGGAGAAAAATTAACAATGTTAATGGGCTCCAATACAATAAAAAAAATTATATCTAAATTAGATGATGATGTTGAGTTTATAAATAGGGAAAGACTTTCAAAATTAACTTATGCAGGTCATAAAAAAATTTCTCGTATAGATCGTAAGACAGCAATTATAGCATTTTCTGCTGAAGAGGTTTATGCAATAGCAGAACTTATTAGAAGACAAAAAGGAGGAGCCGCTATAGTAATGGGCTCTTTAAGTCCAAAAACAAGAAATGCTCAAGTAGAACTTTATCAATCTGGTGATGTTGATTTTTTAGTAGCAACAGATGCGATTGGTATGGGAATAAATATGGATTTAGATTATGTATACTTTTCTAATCTTAAAAAGTTTGATGGAAGAAAATTAAGAAGATTAAATCTATCAGAAATTGGACAAATTGCAGGACGAGCAGGACGTTATCTTAATGATGGAAGTTTTGGAATAACAGGGGACTGTAAAGAAATTTCAGCTGAAGATGTTGATTTGCTCGAAAATCATAAATTTGAAGAAATAAGAACTCTATTTTGGAGAAACTCTAATTTAAACTTCAACAATCCTTCAATGTTGTTAAAGTCACTCGAGGAAAGGCCTTATCAAGATTGGTTAAAAAAAATACACGAATGTGAAGATGAAAAAGCATTAAAATTTTTCCTGAGAGAAAATAGCTTTAATAATATTAACTTTGACCAAAAAACTTTAATGCTTTTGTGGGAATGTTGTCAAATACCTGATTTTGTTAAAAAAACTTATGGGAATCATTATGAGGTTATTGGCAATGTTTTTAAATTTTTAATCAGTAAAAAAGGCCAAATAGATGATGAATTTATGAGGTTACAGTTGATGAAATTAGATAAATTAGATGGAAATGTAGATTCTTTGTCAAATAGAATTGCAAATGTGAGAACTTGGTCATATGTTTCTAATAAAAATAATTGGGTAGAAAATCAAAATTATTGGATAGAAAAAACAAAGCTATTAGAAGACAGACTATCAGATAGACTTCATGAAGAACTTACCAAAACATTTATCGATAAAAGGGCTAGCGTTCTTGCTAGAGGTTTAAAACAGGATATGGAATTTAAGACAGAAATATTAGAAAATAATGATGTATTAATTGATGATCAATTTATAGGAAAAATAAATGGTTTAAAACTCGAACTAGATTTAAAAAAAGGGGCTCTGGAGACAGATATCAAATCACTAAAAAAAGCTGCACGACAAACGGTAGGGCCTGAACTAGAAAAAAGAATTCAAAATATAATAGATACTGGTTTAATTGAGCTTAATAATGACTTTAAAATATATTGGAACAAATTTGCTATCGCAAGATTAACCAGTGGTAAAGATTATTTAATTCCAAGTTTTGAATTGATAGTTGATGATATTTTAGAACAAAATCAAAAACAAAAATTAATTGAATTTATTGACAAATGGTTAAAAAATAAAATTAACACTGTCTTAAAAAGTTTAATAGATCTTAAAAATCTAAAAGAAAAAAACTCCTCAATTAAAGCGCTTGCATATCAATTATACGAGAATAATGGCGTTTTAAAAAGAGATCAAGTTTCTGAATATCTTAAAAGTTTAGGCCAAGATCAAAGAAAAATTTTAAGAGAGCTTGGTGTTAAATTTGGTAGATACCATGTTTTTTTATACAGACTAATAAAGCCTGAAGCTGTTTCATTAAGAACCTTACTATGGAAAAATTTTCATCAAAAATACTTTTACTTAAATCCTCCAACATTTGGTTTAAATTTTATTGAAGAAAAAGAATCTAAAAATAAAAATTTTATGCTTTTATGTGGATTTGAAAAATTTGATAACTTTTTTGTAAGAATAGATATTTTAGAGAGACTATTTATGCAAATAATTAATTCTAATATAGATGTAAATAAAGAAGTCAAAATGATACCTGAAATGTTAAATTTGTTAGGATGTAGTAAAGATAATTTTAAAAAACTTTTATTAAAGATGAATTATAAAATTATAGAAAAAAATAATGAAGTTTTTTTTAAATATAATCCAATTAAAAAAACTAAAAAAAATTTTACAAAAAAAACAGCTGCTGAAAGTCCTTTTAATATTTTAAAGAAAATAAATTTTAATTAGTAAAATGTTTTTTAAAAAAAAAGAATATAAAGAAGAAGATAATTTTTTGATTAAAATAGCTTCTTTATTAATCCATGCTGCAAAGATTGATGAAAACTACACTGAAGAAGAGGAAAAAATAATCAAAGATACTCTTATTCAACTAGGTTCAAACTCAGAGTCAATTAATGACCTTATTGAAAAAGCAAAAGCAATGGAGGAAAATTCAAACCAAATTCTTGATTTTACTCGTGAAGTCAAAAATTTAAAAGAAGATGAAAAAATTAAAATTGTAGAAGCATTATGGAAAATTATTTATTCCAATAAAGATGCTGATATGTATGAAACTAACCTCATGAGACGTTTGGCTGGTTTACTTTATATTGACAATAAAGTTATGGGAGATATTAAAGAAAAAATTAAAAACGAAAAATCTTTATGACCTACATCGTTAATGACAAATGTATTAAATGCAAGTTGATGGATTGTGTTGAAGTATGTCCAGTTGATTGTTTTTATGAGGGTAAAAATATGCTTGTAATTAAACCGGATGAGTGTATAGATTGTGGCGTTTGTGAGCCAGAATGCCCGGTTGATGCTATAACTGCTGATACAGAGCCTGGAAGCGAACAATGGTTAGAAATCAATAAAAAATATTCTGAGATCTGGCCAAATATAAGTGAAAAAAAAGATCCTCCAGCGGATCATGAAAAATTTAAAAATGAGCAAAATAAGTACGAAAAGTATTTTAAAGAAAATCTTTAAAACTAAATCATCTAAAAAAGTTAAAAAAAAAGTTGCTAAAAAACCTGTTAAGGTAAAAAAAGTAGCTACAAAAAAACCAACTAGCAAAAAAATTATTAAACCAAAAATAACTTCAATTAAAAAAACAGTAAAACCAGTTGAAGAAAATGTTGAAATTAAAACTGATAATTTAAGAATTTCTAAAAGTAATGAAGTTAAACCAGAAATTAAAAAAGTAAAAAAACAAGAGACAGAAAAAAGAGAATATAAAATTAAAGACTTTGTTGTGTACCCTAAACATGGAGTTGGTCAAATTACAGAATTTAAAAAAATAAATATCGGTGGAATTGATGTTGAAACATATGTGATTAGGTTTGAAAAAGATAAAGCTAATGGAATGGTCCCAGTAAATAAACAATCTAATTTAAGGCCTTTAGCAACAATAAATCAAGTCAACAAATGTATTTCAATTTTAAAGAGCAAGCCAAAAATCAAAAGATCTATGTGGAGTAGAAGAGCCCAAGAGTATGAGGCTAAAATCTCTTCAGGTAAAATATATGATCTAGCTGAAGTTGTTAGAGATTTAAATAAGGGAGATGATTTAATGGTCGATCAATCTTATAGTGAAAGACAATTATTTGAGAAAGCTTACGAGAGAATATTATCAGAGTTTCAAATTGTATTAAATGTGTCTCTAGAAGATACACAAAAAAAATTAGATAAAGCTCTAAAAAGAAATTTAGAAGGACAAGCAAAAGCACCTATATCTAATCCTAAATCTACTACTTCAGATTTACCGGATGAAGAGCCAATCACTGAAACTGATAGCGAAGAACCTTTAGACGAGTAAAAAAAAACGCCTCTCACACGAATCGTTATGAGAAGCGTTTTTAATAAAGAATACTAAGTTACTATCTTCTTTTTTTTGCTTTTTTCTTAGCTTTTTTCTTAGTTTTCTTTGCAGCTTTTTTTTTCTTTTTAGCCATCTTTAGCTCCCTTTTTGTTTAACGAATCAAATTGATTCGTTCTTAAGTTATTTTTATTTTTTTATACAAGTGATGTCAATTCTTTAATTAAAAGTTAATTTTCAAAAAAAATTCAAAAATATTTTTTTTTATGACAAAATTTTTTTTATTAAAAAAAGTTAATGTTTATGCCTATTATTAACTACATTAACAAAAAAAATTTAATAAAGTTTTTCAAGATCAGATTTATAATTTTTAATTATTTTATATCTTTTTAACTTAAGTGTAGGAGTTAACATTTCATTTTCAATTGTAAATTGCTCATTAATTATAATAAATTTTTTTATTTTTTCTGTTTTAGATAAATTAATATTAATTTTATCAATCTCAGTCTTAACAATTTCATTTGATAAATCTTTTTTTTCTTTTGAAACAACTAACAGGGCAACTAAATACGGTTTATTGTCTCCATAAACTAATGCTTGTTCAACAAAATCAATTTTGACTAAATCATTTTCTATTTTAACTGGTGAAATATTATCTCCTCCAGGAGTTATTAGAATATCTTTCTTTCTATCGGTAATTTTCAAATATCTATCCTCAAAATGACCTATATCTCCAGTATATAACCACCCATCTATTAATACTTTTTTAGTCTCTTCCTCATTATTCCAATAGCCAAGCATGACATTCTCACCTTTAACAATGATTTCACCATCTTCTGCTATTTTTACTAAATTGCCCTCAAATGGAGGACCAACAGTTTCGATTCTAATATCAGAAATTGGATTGCAACTAACTACCGGAGATGTTTCTGTTAAACCATAACCCTGTAAAGTTGGTAAACCAATTGAGTTTAGAAAAATACCTACCTCATAGTCTAAAGCTCCTCCCCCAGAAATAAATGCTTTTAAAGATCCACCAAATTGTGATTTAATTTTTTTTCTCACTAAATTATTACATACAAAATTTAAAAATTTATCGAAAATTGATAATGCTTTTTTTTGGGCAATTTTTTTTCCAATCTCAACTGTTTTATTTATCAAAAATTTTTTAATCCCTTTTGTTTTACTAAAATTTGAATTAATTTTTTGAAAAAGATTTTGATAAAATCTTGGAACTGCTGTCATTACTTCTGGGCTACAATCGTTCATATTTTTTATCAATTTATCAATGCTCTCTGCATAAAAGACTTTTGCTGCAACAGCAATTTGAACAAATTGAACAGTGTGTTCGTAAGAATGCGATAAAGGTAGCCAAGTTAAAAACCTAGGATTAGGAGATATAAACTCTTGTAAAAGTTTATGTGCTCCCTCACAATTATTTAGTATTCCTCCATGGCTTAACATTACTCCTTTTGGATTACCTTGGGTGCCTGAGGTATAGATTATACAAGCAATATCTTTTCTTTTTATTTCAAGATCAAAAAAGCTTTTCTCTTTAAAGTCTGTTTTGCTAAAAATATTTTTAATACTTACAATCTCAACATCTTCATAGTTTTTAACTTCATCAAATGTAATTATTGTTTTTATGAATTTTGTTTTTCTAACAATATTAATTAGTTTATCTAATTGAACTTGATCTGAGGCAAAAACTATTGATGGTTTACAATCATTTATTAAATATTCATAATCTCTTTCAGTATAAGTCGTATACGCTGGCACAGTTATTCCTTGAGACAACATAATTGCTAAATCAGTTATCATCCACTCAGGTCTATTTTCAGAAACTAATAAGCATCTATCTTTTGTTAATATTTTACTACTCAGAAACTCAGATAACTTAATAATATTAGAATATGTTTCCCTCCAAGAATAAGTTTCTTTAGTTGAATTTTTTAATGATACTAGAAATTGATTATTATTTTTCTGTTTTTTATATTGATCGTAGAATAGTTCTAAAAGATTATTATAGTTTTTTAAGTTCATTTTTTTGGTGGGCGAAGAGAGAATCGAACTCTCACTTCTTGCGAAACACGATTTTGAGTCGTGCGCGTCTACCAGTTCCGCCATTCGCCCAATTGTTTAAATAATTATATTTAAATAGTATAAGAACTAGTTTTATATTAAAACCTAAAAATGTTTAAATCACTTTATAAAAAATGTTTAAATTTAGCAGGACATAGAAAATCAAATTTTTTTCTAGGCTTAATATCTTTTGCAGAAAGTTCTTTTTTTCCAATACCACCAGATGTCATGATTATTCCCATGGTTATGGCCAAACCAAAAGAATATTTTAGAATTTTTTTAATTGCCTCTATTTTTTCAGTTCTAGGTGGAATATTTGGTTACATGTTAGGCTCAATATTTTTTGATTTGGCTATGAATGTTATACAGTTTTATGGTTATGAAGAAAAAGTCAATGATCTAAAAAATAATCTTACACTAGGTGAAGGTTTTTTGGCATGGTTTGGAATACTTTTTTTAGCAGGCTTTACACCACTGCCTTATAAAGTTTTTACAATAGCAAGTGGTTTAATTAGCTTTAACTTGTCTATTTTCATTTTAGTAAGTTTAATTTCACGAAGCTTGAGATTTTTTATAATTTCTTACTTAAGTTACAAATTTGGGTACTTGTTTAATGATTTTATGGAAAATCACGGCTCTAAATGGTTTACTATAATTGGGATAATTATTATCTTAATAGCAATAATCTTTTATCTTGTTTTTAAATCACATGGATAAATTAAGTAAAAATAGTGTTTTATTATTAGTCTTAATTGTTAGTATTATTGCATTAATTTCAGCATATTTTATCCAGTATGTTCTTGGTCACCAACCTTGCAATCTTTGTTTAATTGAAAGAGTGCCCTATGTTTTGGCAATAATAATTATTTTTTTAACTTATAAATTTAAGCAATTTGAAAGAAAACTAATTATAATTTTAATCTTATTATTTCTATTTTCCTCTATTTTATCAATTTATCATTTTGGAATAGAGCAAGGTTTTATTCAAGAATCTCTTGTCTGTGATTTACAGGGTGGTTCTAAAGTTTTATCGAAAGAAGAATTACTATTAGAACTTCAGAATAAAACAGTCAGTTGTAAGGATGTGACATTTAAATTGTTTGGATTATCTTTAACTACATTTAACATTTTTATATCTATTACAATTGTATTAATTTTAACTAAAATTTTTTTAGACTATGAAAAAAATAAATAAAAATAAAGTTGAAGAATTTATCAGAGTTGATCATGCAGGTGAAAGAGGGGCTATTAAAATTTATGAGGGACAACTTCTTGCTTTAAATACTATTGTTAAAGATGAAAATTTAAAAAAAACAATAGAACAAATGAAAGTTCATGAAAAAGAGCATTGTGAATTTTTTGAGAATGAAATTAAAAAAAGAAAAATAAAACCTACCAAATTTTTACCATTGTGGGATCTTTTGGGTGTTGGTCTTGGTTTTGGATCTACTTTATTAGGAAAAAAAGCTGCAATGCTATGTACTGCGTCTGTCGAAGAAGTAATAGATAAACACTACTTAGATCAAATTAATCAATTGGACTCTACAGAAAGAAAATTAAAATCAAAAATTATTAAATTTAGAAATGATGAAATACTTCATAAAGATATTGCTTATGAAAAAGGAGCAACTAAAAAAGGTGCTTATGCCATACTCGATAAAATCATTAAAACAGGGTCAAAAATAGCAATTAATATTTCAGAAAAAATATAAATCTAAATTAAGACTCTAGCTCAACATCCCAATACAAGTAATCCATCCAGCTTTTATGCAAAAAGTTAGGAGGAAAATTTTTACCATTTCGATGAAGATCCTCTGTAGATGGTTGATATGGGTGTTGGGCTAATTTCATACCAGAAAATTTTAATAATTTTCCACCTTTTTTAACATTGCAATCAGAGCAAGCAGTAACAACATTTTGCCAATTTGTCTCTCCACCTTTAGATCTAGGCAGTAAGTGATCAAATGTAAGTTCTTGATTGCTTCCGCAATATTGACATGAAAATTTATCTCTTAAAAAAACATTAAATCTTGTAAAACTTGGTTTTGACTGAGGTGCAATATAACTTTTTAAAGCAATAACACTTGGCAATTGCATATCAAAAGATGGACTTCTTACTACTCTATCATAATTACTTACTATAGTTACTCTATCTAGAAAAACAGATTTTATTGTATCCTGCCATGACCATAAAGATAAAGGATAATAGCTTAATGGTCGATAATCTGCATTTAAAACTAATGCAGGACATTTTTCTAATGAAACATTTTGTTCTATAAAACTATTCATTAGCTTATTTTAACTTAATTAAAAAATGATATCAATAATAAGCAATAATTAAATTTTTTTTAAAATATAATTTAAGCCTATACTTGAAGCCTCAATAGGAATATGATGTCCACAATTTTTTATTAAATGAGTCTCTATATTAAGACCATTTCTAATATAAAAATCTTTTGCCTCTAATAAAAAAGTTGGTGAAACAATATCATCTAAATCTCCATGAATTAAAAGTGTATCTGTTGATGATTTTTTTCTTAATCTTAAGTCTTCTTGATTAATTATTTTTCCTGAAAATCCTACTACACACATAAATTCTGAACTAGATGTTAAACCTAAATTAATTGACATCATACAACCCTGGCTAAAGCCTGAAATACATATTTGATTATTAGATAAATTATATTCTTTTTTTATTTCATCTATATATTGTTTAAGTTTGATCTCAGCTTTTTTAGACTCCGCTAAAATATATTTTGGATCATCATTAGTTAAATCAAACCACTGATAACCTGTTGGATTGATTGAACACTGTTCATGACCATCAGGGCAGAGAAATATAGTGTTGGGCAAGTGTCTTTTCCAACTTACAGATAAGATGCTTATATCTTTACCATCACCACCATAACCATGTAACAAGACTATAGCATTTTTAATCGGTCTATCATTTTCAGGTTTTATAATTGTTGAATTAAGGCAAAATGTCATAGTGAGTTAAATATGTTTTTTATTTTATAAAACACTTTACAATATAAATATGATTTCAGGAATATTAGTTAAAATTTTATCTATTGTTTTATTGATTGCTGTAGGTATTGTTTTGATATTAGGTATCGGAACTCTATTTAAAGGCGGATCTACTAGTAAAAAATATTCTAATAAACTTATGCAGCTAAGAGTTTTGCTTCAATTTATTGCAATTCTTGTGCTTGTTGGATTTGCTTATTTCTTTAAAAATTAATTATAATTACTAAGCCAATCTAAAAATTTTTTGTCACCAAAATCAATTGAACCAATTATTCTTGCAAATTCTTCACCTTTTTTATTAAAAATAATTGAAGTTGGCACTCCTCTTAGAAGGAATGTTTTTGCTAGAGTGATTTCAGGATCAAAATAAATTTTCATATTTTCAATTTTTAAATCACTGAAAAATTCTTCAGATTTTTTGACACTATCTTGACCAATATTTATAGGAAAAATTTTTAAATTATTAAACTTTTGATTAACTTGAAGTTTGTCTAGAGATGGCATTTCCTCTTTGCAAGGAGCACACCAAGTAGCCCAAAAATTTAGTATAACTAAATTATTTTTAAATTCATTTAGGCTTATTTTCTGACCTTTAACATCTAAAAAAATTACACTATCATACGTTTTTGGCTCTTTATTAACTACAATATTTTTTATATTTGGTTCAGTTGCTGCAAATACATTGCTAATTAATAGAATAAATATTATTAAAAATCTCATGTTAATGGGTATAAACTTAATATCATGGCAAAAAATAAAAACAACCAAGCAGTATGGAATACAAGGATAAAAAAGCAATCTTCTTTGTTTCAAAAAGTTGGTAATTCAATAGACATTGATAAGAGACTTTACAAAGAAGATATTGCAGGATCGATAGCTCATGTAGAGATGCTATTTAAACAAAAAATAATATCTTTTAAGATAAAAAATAAAATTATCTATGGTCTTAATAAAATAGAAAAAGAAATATTAAAAAATAAATTTGAATTTAACAAAAAATATGAAGATATTCATATGAATATCGAAAAAAGACTTTTCCAAATAATCGGTGAAGAGGCTGGATACGTTCATACAGCGAGATCTAGAAATGATCAAGTCATAACAGATTTTAAAATGTGGATGAAAACAGCCACTTTAGAAATCAATAAACAAATAGATAAGATTTTAAAAAACACTTTAAAGGTTGCTGAAAAAAACATTGAAACAATAATGCCAGGTTTTACTCATTTAAAAAATGCTCAACCAATTTCATTTGCACATTACTTGATGGCCTATGTAGAAATGTTTAGTAGAGATAAAAAAAGATTTCTTAATAATTTAGAAAGTTTAAATGAAAATCCTTTAGGAGCAGCGGCATTAACAGGGACTTCATTTAATATTGACAGATACTATACAACCAAAAAACTTGGTTTTAAAACACCAACCAACAATTCTATTGACACAGTATCAGACCGAGATTTTGTTTTAGATTTTTTATATAGTGTTTCTGTTTGTTCTATGCACATTTCTAGAGTTGCTGAGGAGTTAATAATTTGGAACTCAGATGGTTTTAATTTAATTAAACTTTCAGACAAAGTAGTCACTGGTTCCTCCATCATGCCACAAAAAAAGAATCCTGATTTACTTGAATATTTAAGAGGAAAATCTGGGATTACATATGGAAATTTATTTTCTATGCTCACAATACTTAAGGGGCTTCCTTTATCATATTTTAAAGATCTCCAAGATGACAAGGAAATCATTTTTAAATCTTACGATACAATAATTAATTGTCTAAAAATTTTTGATGAAATATTAAAAAATTTTTCTCCAAATAAACATAAAATGTTAGAACTCGCTAACAATGGATATATTACTGCAACAGACTTAGCAGATTATTTAGTTAAAAATCATGCTATGTCATTTAGAGAAGCCTATCAAAAAACTGCAGCTATTGTAAATCTTGCTGAAAAAAGAAATAAGAAATTAGATCAGCTTAATATAAGTGATTTAAAAAAAATTGAACCTAAACTTACAAATGAAGTTTTAAAAATTTTTGATCTTAAAAATTCAATTAATGCAAAAAAATCCTATGGAGGAACTGCTTTTGATAATATTAAAAAAATGATATTGAGATATAAAAAACAAATATGATTAAAAAAATAAGTTTAATAATTATACTGTGCTTATTTGCAATCTCCTGTGGTAAAAAAGGTGATCCTGTATACAAAGAGCCTGAAAATAATGCCAAAATTTTTGACACCAATTTTAAAGTGGTGCTATGAAATACGCAGGAAAAGAATTCTTTGTTGAAAAAATAAAAGCAGGATTAATTGCAAAAAAGTTTGGAACTCCAGCTTACTGCTATTCTTATTCTAAACTGAAAGAAAACATTAAAGAACTTCAAAAGAATTTTAAATCTTTTAATCCATTGTTTTGTTTTGCTGTTAAATCAAATACTAATAAATATCTATTAAAAGAGATTAGTAAATTTGGACTTGGAGCTGATGTTGTTTCCATGGGTGAATTATTAAGAGCTATATCTGCTGGAATAAAGCCTAATAAAATAGTTTTTTCAGGAGTTGGGAAAACCTTTAAAGAAATAGAATATGCAATAAATAAAAATATTCTTTTGATCAATGCAGAGTCAAAAAGTGAAATTTTAGTAATTGAAAAAATAGCAAAACTTAAAAAAAAGACAGTTAATATTGGTATTAGATTAAATCCTAATACTGATGCAAAAACTTTAGAAGAAATATCAACTGGAAAAAAAGAAAATAAATTTGGTGTAAATGAAAAAACATTTTTAGAACTTGTCAATTATGTAAAGAATTCAAAAAACCTTATTTTAAAATGCTTAAGTGCACATATTGGTAGCCAAATATTAGATGATAAGCCTTATCTAAAAATGCTAAATGTTTTACACAAAGTTATTCAAAAAAGTAATCATAAATTTGAATACATAGATCTTGGCGGAGGAATGGGCATAGACTATGAACATACCAATAAAAAGCTTAATTTAAAAAAATACAATTCGTATATTCAAAAATTTTTAAAACTTAATAAATGTAAAATTATATTTGAACCTGGAAGATCAATTATTGGGAATACAGCTGTATTAATTACTAATATTACCTATATAAAAGAAAGTGACAAAAAAAACTTTATAATACTAGACTCAGGAATGAATGATTTAATGAGGCCTGCTTTGTATAAGGCTGAACATAAAATAATTCCTGTAATTAAAAATAAAATTAAATCCAAAAAAATTTATGAATTTGTTGGGCCCATATGTGAAACAACAGATAAATTTTTAACTATTAAAAACTTTCAAAAATTAAATGAGAATGATTTAATTATTATATGTGATGTCGGTGCTTATGGCATGTCTTTAAGCTCAAATTATAATTTAAGACCTAAACCAGTAGAATTATTAATTAACAATTCTAAAATTAAAATTATAAATAAAAGACAAAAACTATCTGAATTAATCTAGTTCTTAATTAGAATGATAAGAAACTTTATATTTTCAATATTCTTTTTTTTAGGAATTATTTTTATATCCCTAATTTTTTTACCAAGTTTGTTAATGCCAAGGTCTGTAGTATTATTTGGTGGGAGACTAATGGGTTATTGGACTTCTTTTTGTTTAAAAATATTTTTATCTACTAAAATTTTAATTAAAGGAAAAGAAAATATAATAAGTAATAAAAAATTTTTTATTGCTGCTTCACATCAATCAATGTTTGAAACTTTTTTTCTTCAAACTATATATAACTCTCCTGTTTTTATTTTAAAAAAAGAACTTTTGCTTATACCTATATTTGGCTGGTATTTAAAAAAAATTGGTTCTATTTCAATAAAAAGAAATAAAGTTACAAAAGATAACTTGGGTTTTTTTGAAGAAATAACTAGTCAAATTAAAAATTCAGAAAGGCCTGTCATCATTTTTCCTCAAGGAACAAGAGTTTTACCGAATGAAAGAACTCCTTTTAAAAAAGGAGTAGCAAGGATTTATGAAGAGTTAAAAATTGCTTGTCAGCCTATAGCGATTAACTCTGGTTATGTATGGCCTAAAAAGGGCTCTAAACAAGCAAAAAAAACTATTACAGTCTCTATTTTAAAGCCTATTGAATATGGACTAAGTAAAGATGAATTTTTAAAAACTATTGAAAAAAATATATACGAAGAGCTAGATATAATTAATTAACCCTTCATAGGCATAACAACATAAATACTATCAAAGTCTCCTGGGTCTTTTATTAAGGCCGGAGAACCAGTATCATTAAAAAATATTTCTATTCGATCTCCGTCTAATTGAGAAGCAACATCTATTAAATATCTCGAATTAAAACTAATCTCTAGATCATGATCAAATTTAACTGTTAAAGTCTCTTTTCCATCTCCACTATTAGTATTATTCACAGATAAATTAAGAATATCTTTGGTTAAATTAAATTTTACCCCATCTTTTTTATCCAAAGATACTGATGCAACTCGATCTACAGAGTCTAAAAATAATTTTAAATCAATTTCTAATTTTTTTTGATTATTTTTTGGTATTACCTGGACGTAATTTGGGAACTTACCATCAATTAATTTTGAAATTAAAATACTATTATTTAACTCGAATTTAATTTTTGATTTAATGTTTGAAATTTTGACATCTCCATCATAATTATCAAGCAAAGAACATAATTGAAAAATAGTTTTTTTTGGCAGAATTATCGGTTCAAAGTCTATTTTTTGTTCAAGTCTAATCTTAGAGATTGACATTCGATGACTATCAGTTGCAACTGCTGTTAAATAAATCTTATCATCTACTTCTGTTTGATGTAAAAAAATACCACTCAGGTAATGTCTTGTTTCATCATTTGAAACAGAGAATTTACATTTATTCAATAATTTTAAAAGTTGTTTAGACTTTATTGAAAATTCATTTTGATTAAAATTTTCATCGGTTAAAGGGAACTCAGTGGCACTAATACAATTTAAATTAAAAATAGATTTTTCAGACTCAACTTGAAGCTTACTTATTTCTGTAAGTGATAAATTAATTTTTTTTCCTGATGAAAATTTTCTAATAATGTCATACATAATAGATGAGGTTGTTGTAGTTCTGCCTTCATCAAGAATTTCAACATTATTAAGTTGATGAATAAAAATTAAATCTAAGTCTGTTGCAGTGATAGTGAGTTTTGAATTACTAACATCTAATAAAATATTTGATAAAATTGGTAAAGTGCTTCTTTTTTCAATTACACCTTGACAATAATTCAATGCTTGTTGAAGATCTTGTTGGTTTACGTTAAATTTCATTTTCTTTATTATTGTATAGTATCTGATTTTTTAGTTTATTTATATTATCAACCATCTCTGGATCTTTTTCTTTTAATTTTTCTATAGTTTTTACTGAATGAATTATTGTTGTGTGATCTCTGTTAGAGAACTCTCTTCCTATCTCTGGTAATGATTTTGACGTTAATATTTTAGTTAGATAAATAGCTGTCTGCCTAGGCCTAACCAAATATCTTGATCTTCTCGAAGACAGCATCTCATTTTTACTAATCTTAAAAAACTTACAAACTACAGTCTGTATTAAATCAATTGTAACTTTATTTTCTGCTATATTTAACAAATCCTTTAAAACCACCTTGGTTTCAGCTAAATTTGGGACTTTGTTATAAATTCTAGAAAAGGACACAATCCTATTAATCGCTCCAACTAATTCTCTAATACTAGTGGTTATTTCTGTACTAATAAAATCTTGAATTTCTTTTGATATTTTAATTTGTTCAGCATAAAGATTATTTAATTCTTCAGTTTTTCTTTCAACTATTTTTTTTCTAAGTTCATAGTCAGGTTTTTGAATATCAACTACTAATCCACCAGAAAATCGTGATTTAATTCTCTCTTGAATTCTTGAAAGTTTATTTGGAGCTCTATCTGCTGATAATATTATTTGAGAACCTTTATCTAGCAAAGCATTAAAAGTATGAAAAAACTCTTCCTGCATGGCTTCCTTACCATTCATAAATTGAATATCATCTATTAAGAGAATATCTGTATTTCTAAAGTATTCTTTAAATTTTACCATATCATTAGATTTAATAGATTTAACAAATTGATACATAAATCTCTCTGCAGAAATAAACATAACTTTATGACTTTTTTTCAATTCTAAACCGATAGAATTTAACAGGTGAGTTTTACCCATTCCTACACCTCCATAAACATAAAGTGGATTGTAGTGAGAAATGTTCTCAGAAACTTTTAATGACGCTTCGTAAGCTAATTTGTTGCTTGAACCAGTTATAAAATTATCAAAGCGTTTATTTGGATCTATTCTATTATATTGCAAATAGGTATCTTTTATAAATGATACGTTTTCAGTATTATCAACTACTCCTAAATTTTTTTCTTCAACATTTTTTTTATTTTCTTTTTCTACAATCTTGAACTCAACTCTTATAATATCTTTTTTGTAACTTTTAATAATTTGTAATATTTGATCAAGATATCTAGAGGTGATCCAATCTCTTATAAAACGCGTAGGAACAGATAAAAGCAGATAATTGTTAAACTCTTCAACAAAATCTATTTTCTTTAACCAACTTTCATAAATATCTAATCCTAATTTATTCTTCATATCAGATTGAATAATTTGCCAATCTAAATTTTCAGTCTTAAAACTTTGAAAATTGTTTGTATTAATAAGGTTATTCATAACTTGTAGGAAAAAACCCAGTTAGAACCAATTAAGAATTTTTGCAACTACTAAATAAAAAAAAAATAAAAAAAATGTAATCCATGATTGTGTAAAAATTTGTCACAGAAAAAAATATTTGTTTACAAAATTAATATTTTAATTTTTAAGAAATAAATTACTGATTGTATTGCTCTAAAAATTTTATTTACTTTATCTAAATCTAGTGATGTAAAAAAAAAAACTAATATATAATGTGAATGCTACAGGTTGTATTATTTTATCTACTTCAGGTAGATTGTATTATAGGGCAGAAACTTTTTTAGTAATTCTAGAAACATTTCTAGAAGCGTTTTGCTTTTTGATTATTCCAGTTTTTGCAATTTTCATTAACTCTGAATTCAACTTAGGTAAGAATTTTAATGCCTCATCTTTATTTTTAGATTCAATCAATAAGTTCATTTTTTTTAGTGCATTTCTATATCTGCTTTTTCTTGCTTTATTAACCGCAGTTTGCTTAGAAATTCTTCTAATTCTTTTAATTGCTGATTTAGTGTTTGCCATATCGGCAGGGGTATAGCTTGAGAATTAATTTTGGTCAATAAAATAATCATTTAAATTTGACAAATATCACAAAAGAAAGTTGATCTATTTGATATAAAAACTTTTTTAATCATTCCTTTACACCTTGAGTTTTTACATTTCTCTCCTTCTCTTTGATAAGCATTAAATTCTTTTTGAAAACTACCACTGTTACCATTTGAATTTTTAAAATTTTTAATACTAGATCCACCTCTTTTAATCGCTTGTAGTAAAATCTTTCTAGAATTAGATATAATTTTTTTACAATCATTTTCACTTAATAATTTTGCTTTTTTAAATGGATTTATTTTACTTAAAAATAATATTTCACTTGCATAAATATTTCCGATACCTGAAACAAAATTTTGATCTATTAAAAAACTTTTAATATTTTTCTCTTTACCTTTAAAAAAATTTCTTAAATATTTTAAGTTAAATGTAGATTGAAACGGCTCAGGACCTAAATGTTTAAATCTTTTTTTTAATTGATCGTCATTGTTTAAGATTTGAAAAAAACCAAATCTTCTTGGATCATTATATATTAACTTTAAATCCTTAAAAAAAATTTCAATATGATTATGTTTATTTGGTAACAAGGGAGAGTTATAAAAACTAGTGTTCGTGATGATATTTTTTTCTTTTAAATTAAGTAAATGAATTGTGCCTGACATTCCTAAATGAATTAAACAATAACTTTTGTTGTTTAAACATAAAATTAAGTATTTTGAAAATCTATTTACATTAATAACTTTTTTATTCTTTAAGAAATTTTTAAAATCAGATGGAACTTTAAATCTTAAATTTTTGTTCTTAACTAATACTTTTTTAATCTCTTTATTTTTAATCTTTCGATTAAGAGATTTTCTAACAACTTCTACTTCTGGTAATTCTGGCATTTCATACTATATTGATAATATAATTTTTATTATGCAACAATATCTTCAAAATAAAAAAGGACTAGTTCAAGGTGTTTTTGATCAAGTTTTTGATCGTTATGACTTAATGAATGATTTTATGTCATTAGGTATTCACAGGTCTTGGAAAAAAAACTTAATCAATATGATGAACCCATCATCAAAAAAAAATTTAATTGATGTTGCTTGTGGCACAGGAGATATTGCTAAACTGTTTTTAGATAATACAACTACAGATAACCATATTACTTGTGTAGATCCTAATGAAGGTATGGTTAAACAAGGCAAAAAAAAACTTTCAAACTATAAAAATATAAACTGGGTAATTTCTCACGCTGAAAAGCTGCCAATAGAAACAAATACTTTTGATTTTTATACAATTAGTTTTGGAATAAGGAATACGAAAAACCTAGATAAAACTTTATCGGAAGCATATAGAGTTTTGAAACCTGGAGGACGATTTCTTTGTTTGGAATTTTCAAAAATTCAAAACTCAAATCTGGAATTCATTTATAAGAATTACTCAAAAATTATACCCTTAGTTGGAAAACTGATAGTTGGAAAAAGAGAACCATACGACTATTTAATTAAAAGTATTGAGGAATTTGTTAACCAAGAAGAATTAATTGAGTTAATGAAAAATAATAACTTTAAAAATTGCACCTATAGAAATTTATCAGGTGGCATAGTTTCTATTCATAGTGGTTGGAAAATTTAATGATAAAAAAATTGATAACCTTATTTAAACTTGGAAGAAAAGTTGCAAAATCAGATATTCTTGAGATAGCCTCAAAATTTCAAGAACCTCCACTAATTATTAAAATTTTTTTTAAAATTTTAGCTTTCTCATTCTCTAAAAAAGAAAATTTTGATTCAAACAAAGATGAGGGAGATAGACTTTCAGACTCCTTGCAGTCTATGGGAACTACATTTATTAAACTTGGACAATTTTTAGCAACACGACCAGATATAATTGGTGAAGAATTATCAAAAAAACTAGAAAATTTACAGGACCGTTTACCTCCTTTTTCTACTTATGAAGCAAAAGAAATAATAAAAAAAGATTTAGGAGACAAAACTTTTAATAGTATTTTAAATCTAAGTGATCCAGTTGCTGCCGCTTCTATTGCACAAGTTCATAAAGCTCAAATAAATGACGATGGAACTATTAAAGATGTTGCGATTAAAATTTTAAGGCCAAATATAAAAAAAATATTTAATGAAGAAATTGATGCAATGATGTTATTTGCATTTTTTGTTGAGTCTTTAATTAAAAAAACAAAAAGACTAAAACTTGTTGAAGTTGTTTTTCTACTTAAAGAGATCACTAACCTTGAAATGGACTTAAGATTTGAAGCTGCAGCAGCAAATGAATATGCTGAAAATACAAAAAATGATGCAGGATTTAGAGTTCCACAAATTTATTGGAACTTTACTAGTGAAAATGTCATGACACTTGATTGGATTGATGGAGTATCAATAAGAGAAACTGAAGAATTAAAAAGAAGAAATATTGATACAAAAAAGATTGCAGAAGATATAATACAACATTTTTTAAGGCATGCAGTTAGAGACGGTTTTTTCCACGCAGATATGCACCAAGGCAATATTTTTATTGATAACAATGGAGAAATAGCTCCTATTGATTTTGGAATCATGGGTAGGCTTGATAAACTCAGTAAAAGGTTTTTAGCTGAAATTCTTTTCGGTTTTATTCAAAGGGACTACAAAAAAGTAGCTGAGGTACATTTAGTAGCTGGGTTAGTCCCTAAAGAGGTGCCAATTGATGATCTTGCACAAGCTCTAAGATCAATTGGAGAACCTATTTTTGGCCAAGCGGTAAAAGATATTTCTGGGGGAAAATTGTTAAAACAATTATTTGATGTAACAGAAAAATTTAATATGCAAACACAGCCACAACTTTTGATGTTGCAAAAAACTATGGTTGTTGTTGAAGGTGTTGCAAGAAAATTAAATCCAGACACAAATATTTGGACCACATCTAAACCTGTATTGGAAAGTTGGTTGAGAGAGACTAAAGATCCACTTAATACTTTAAATGAAACGCTTCAAAATACTTCTGAAGTAATTAAAAGATTACCAGAGTTTCCTGAGATAATGGACAAAGCAAATCAAGCTTTAACATTTTTAGCAAGTGGTCAAATTCCACAAAATTCAAATTCATATACTGCTTTAAATAATAAAAAATCTGAAATGATAGCTTTTAGAAATCAATCAATTATTGGATTATTACTCCTTGTAATTTTTGGACTATTAGTATTTTAATTCGACGATGAAAAATTTATTAAATAAAAAAATCTTATTTATTATTTGTGGAGGTATATCTGCATATAAAAGCTTAGAGACAATAAGATTATTTAAAAAGAATGGCGCTGAAATTAAAACAATTTTAACTAAGAGTGCTAAAGAATTTGTTACTCCTTTATCGGTCGCCGCTCTATCTCAAGGAAAAGTTTATGAGGATTTATTTAGTGTTGAAAATGAAACAGAAATGGATCATATAGCTCTTTCTAGATGGGCAGATGTAGTCTTGGTTTCACCTATTACCGCAAACACTATTTCAAAATTAGCAAATGGTGCTGCTGATGACTTGGCTTCAGCCGTAGTATTGGCTTCAAATAAAGAAATTTTTATAACACCTGCAATGAATGTTAGAATGTGGGATCATCCATCTACAAAAGAAAATTTTGCAAAAATAAAAAAAATTGGATATCGAGTTATTGGCCCTGATATTGGCGATATGGCATGTGGAGAATATGGAGAAGGAAAAATGTCTGAGCCTACATTGATCGCAGATCAAATTGATAAATATTTTTTATCCTTAAAACAAAATAAAAAATATAAAGCATTAGTCACTGCTGGACCCACCCAAGAATATATCGACCCGGTAAGGTATATAACCAATAAATCTAGTGGCAAACAAGGCTATGAATTAGCAAAATCATTATCAAAGAAAGGTTTTGAAACAACTTTAATTTCAGGTCCAACGAATTTAGATATTGATGATAGTGAAATCAAAATAGTTAAAGTTGAAACTGCAGATGAGATGTTAAGAGCTACTCAAGAGAATTTACCTACCGATGTTGCAATTTTTGCTGCTGCTGTGGCAGATTTTAAAGTCAATAAAAAATTTGAAAATAAAATTAAAAAAACTGAAAGTTTAAGTCTAAATCTTGAAAAAAATGTTGATATCTTAAACTATGTCTCAAACCATAATTCTTTACGACCAAAAATTGTAATTGGTTTTGCGGCAGAAACTGAAAACTTAAGAAAAAATGCTGAAACAAAATTATTCAATAAAAATTGTGATTGGATTATTGCAAATGATGTTTCCAATAAAAAAATAGGATTTGACTCGGAATTTAATGAAGTAACTATTTACTATAAAGATAATAGTGTAACTAAAGAAAACCTTTCTTATAAAAAAAAATCTGAATTATCTGATGAAATTGTTGACAAAATTATTAATCAATTAAATTAATGATTAAAGTCTTAATAAAAAAATTATACCCTGAAGTGCAGATACCAGCCTATAAAACAAATGGTGCCTCTGGTATGGACTTAATGGCTTTTATAAAAGAACCAATCATATTAAAACCAAGAACCTCTTGTTTGGTTCCAACTGGAATTGCAGTAGCATTTCCTGAAGAATTTGAAATTCAAATAAGGCCAAGATCAGGATTGGCAGCTAAAAACAATATAAGTGTCCTAAATACTCCAGGAACTATAGACAGTGATTATAGAGGAGAGATAAAGGTCATACTTTTTAATCATGGGAATATTGATTTTAAGATTAATAATAATGATCGAATTGCTCAAATGATATTAACCCCTGTAATCAAAATGCAGCTTGACGAAGTTGAAGATCTTCCTGAAACTTTAAGAGGAGAGGGTGGCTTTGGTTCAACTGGAAAATGACCGTCGAATTAAAGAAAAATCAAATTGATAGATACTCTAGACAAATAATACTTAAAAACATTGGTGTTTTAGGTCAAAAAAAAATTCTGAATTCTAAAGTTTTAATAGTAGGTGCGGGAGGATTAGGTTGTCCAGTCGCAGAATTTCTCACTAGAGCTGGTGTGGGCACAATAGGCATTACAGATAACGATAAAGTAAATTTATCAAATCTTCATAGACAAAGCCTTTATGATACTAGTGACTTAGGAAAGTCAAAAGTCAAGACTGTGAAATCTAAATTAAAAAGAATTAATCCTAATACAAAAGTGAATATTTATGATCTAAGAATCAATGAAAAAAATTTTGATAAAATCCTTAAAAATTATGATTTTATCATTGATGGTTCAGATAATTTTAAAACTAAATTTTTAATTAATGACAGCTGTATTAAATTCAAAAAATTTTTAGTCACAGGAGCAATCAGCAAGTTCGATGGACACATTTTTACATTTAATTTTAAAGATAAAAAAACACCATGTTTAAGATGTTTTTATCAAGAAAATGAAATTTCTGATGATATTCTCAATTGTGAATATGAAGGAGTTTTGGGCACCGTAGCAAATATTGTTGGTAGTTTACAAGCTAATGAAATTATAAAAAAAATAATAAATATTGGAAAAAATTTAAATAATAATATTTTAATAATTGATTTGTTAAATTTAAATTTTAGAAAAGTAAAACTAAACAAAAGAAAAAATTGCTTATGCTCTTGATTAAAAAAAAATTTTATATAATTTTTTTTTATTTAATTTTAGTTTCATTTTCTAATGCAGAAGAAATTTTTTTATCTTTAAAAAAAAATAAGGTTAATGTTAGATATGGACCAGGATTTGATTTTCCAATAAAATATGTTTATAAAAAAATTAATTTACCCATTAAGCAAATTGATAAAAAAGAGAATTTTAGAAGAATAATAGATTTAAAAAATAATAGTGGATGGATACATATCTCCCAGTTAAAACCCGCTAATTCTTTAATTGCAACAGAAGATAAAGTTCTGTTTAGTAAACCTTCAATATTTTCAAAGCCCCTCGCAAATATTAAAGAAGGAAGGTTATTAGTTGTTCAAAAATGTGAGGATAATTGGTGTAAAATTGAAACAGAGAGTTTTAAAGGCTGGGTTAATAAAGAAAATTTATGGGGATTTATTAATTAAATGGATCTTCAAGCACACATGCAACTAAATGTATACGATCCTGCTCACCACCATTAAAAAAATTATGGTATTTTTTATTATTTGTAATTGTCACAGAACCATCAGCTGGTAAATGCTTTGCAACATTTTCTATAACCATTGAACAGCCTGGGTTTGTAATAATTGGTATGTGTAATCTTGGTTCTGGATCTTTATGCCAACTAAGTGTTGATCTTGGCTCTTTTAACAACAATCTAACTCTTCCAAGTTTAAACTTTTTACTTAATGTTTCATAAACTTCTTTGAAATAAGTGTCATGAAATTCAGGAACTAATTGGGTATATTTTGACTCATCTATTTCAATATCTCTCGATACTTCTTTGCCAGTTTCATCAGGTATAGTCCAATATTGTCCTCTTAAGCTATGTCCTTTAATCGACTCTTCATCATTAGGTATTTGATTAATAGGTATAGCACCAAAATGAGTTACCCCAGGAGAATAAAACTGTCTTCTCTTTAGCACAAGTTCCAAATCAGATCTTAATCTTGAAATATCAAATTTTAAATTTGGAACTTGGTAAAAATCAGCAAACAAGTTATTTGGTTCTAAGTTCATTATGAGCCTCTAATAGAGTATTAATGAGTTTTTTTCAACTCTTGTCTATCAGCGTTCATAACTTTATTCCACACAGTAACAAAGTCTTTTACAAATCTTTCTTTGTTATCATCTTGTGCATAAACTTCTGCATAAGCTCTTAAAACAGAGTTTGATCCAAATACTAAATCTGTTCTCGTTGCAGTAAATTTAGTTTTGCCAGATTTTCTATCCACAATTTGATATGAATTTTTACCAGTTGGTTTCCAACTATATTTCATATCTGTTAGATGAACGAAAAAATCATTAGTCAATGCTCCGACTTTGTCAGTGAATACACCATGCTTTGTTCCTCCAAAGTTAGTGCCTAACACTCGCATACCACCAATTAAGCAAGTCATTTCTTTAGCAGATAGTCCCATCAAAGATGCTCTGTCTAACATCAGCTCTTCAGGTGTAACCATATAATCTTTTTTTACATAGTTTCTAAATGCATCATGAATAGGTTCTAGCACTGCAAAAGAATCTTTATCCGTTTGTGCTTGCGATGCATCACCTCTGCCTGCAGTAAATGGAACTTTTACTTTTGAACCAGCTTTTTTAATAGCCTGTTCTAATCCAACTACTCCTCCTAAAATGATGATGTCTGCAATACTTGCTTTAGCTTTTTTAGCAACACCCTCTAGTGCTTTTAATACCTTACTTAATCTTTTTGGTTCATTGCCTTCCCACTGATTTTGTGGAGCTAAACGAATTCGTGCACCATTTGCACCACCTCGTTTATCTGTTCTTCGGTAAGTTCGTGCACTATCCCATGCTGTTGCAATTAAATCACTGCTACTAATTTTTGTTTTTGCAATTAATTTTTTTGCATTCTCTACATTAAATTTCTTGTTATTAGCAGGAACAGGATCTTGCCAAATCAACTCTTCTTTAGGAGCCCAAGGTCCAATGTAATTAGTTCTTGGTCCTAAATCTCTATGAGTTAATTTAAACCAAGCTTTTGCAAAAGTTTTTTCCAAATATTCTGGATCTTTATAAAAACGCTCAGAAATTTTTCTGTAACTTGGATCCATTTTCATAGCCATATCCGCATCAGTCATGATTGGATTGTGTCTAACTTTTGGATTTTCTAAATCTCTTGGTTTTTTATGTTCAGGTAAATTAACAGGTTCCCATTGATTTGCTCCTGCTGGACTTTTCTTCAATTCCCAATCATAATTTAATAATAAATCCAAATATTCGTGGTTCCACTTATCTGGATTAGAAGTCCAAGCACCTTCGATACCACTAGTTACTTGATATTTGCCTAAACCCTTTTTTTGATTCCAACCTAAACCTTGTTCATGAATTTCAGAAGCTGCTGGTTCTCTTCCTAAATTAGAAGCTTTACCATTCCCGTGAGCTCTTCCAATAGAATGACCACCCACTGTTAAAGCACATGTTTCTTCATCATTCATAGCCATTCTGCCAAATGTTTCTCTAACATCATGAGCTGTTCTTAAAGGATTTGGTTTTCCATCTACTCCTTCAGGATTTACATAAATTAATCCCATCACCACTGCTGCCAAAGGATTTTCTAAAGAAGAACGATCAGCTTTCGATTTGTAACGTTTATCTTGCAACCATTCTTTTTCAGAACCCCAATACACGTCTTTTTCTGGATGCCAGATATCTTCTCGACCAAAAGAAAAACCATAAGTTTTTAATCCAGCATGTTCATAAGCCATATTGCCAGCTAAAATCATTAAATCTGCCCAGCTTATTTTGTTTCCGTATTTTTTCTTAATCGGCCACAATAATCTTCTCGCTTTATCTAAATTGGTATTGTCAGGCCAAGAGTCTAATGGAGAAAATCTGTGATTACCTGTTCCACTTCCTCCTCGTCCATCAGCAATACGATATGTTCCTGCAGAGTGCCAAGCCATTCTAACAAATAATCCGGAATAAGTTCCTAAATCTGCTGGCCACCAATCCTGGCTATCTTCCATTAATTTAAGTAAATCTTTTTTTAAAGCTTTGAAATTTAATTTTTTAACTTCTTTTTTGTAATTAAAATCTGGTAGAGGATTAGTTTTAGTATCGTGTTGATGTAAAATATCTAAGTTAAGCGATTTTGGCCACCATGCTGTTGGTGACTGATCTGATTGTGTCATGCTACCATGTAAAACTGGGCACTTTCCTGAACCATTTTTTAAAATTTCTGAACTCATTTTATCCTTTATATCGTTATTTATTAGTTAAATTAGAATTTGCTAATTTATAATCATTCTAAATTAGAATTCAAGATCAATATTTAAAATTATAAATTATTTATTTTCAACTCTTACAAGAACTTCTACTGAGGTTATTTTTTTACCTGGCAGAGAAGTATTTATCTTCACTTTTTCCACTTGCTCAT
>JAYPCR010000004.1:0-35406 GCA_038124805.1 Candidatus Pelagibacteraceae bacterium | reverse complement strand
TTTAAATCTAATCTTAATAAAACTCTTTTATTTTCTAAATTACTTACTTCTGTGATTGACTTCATTAAGATATTTTATGAAGGTACTCTGCTATATCGCACATTCTGTTAGAAAAACCCCACTCATTATCGTACCAAGCCGAAATTTTTCCCATATTATTTCCAACAACATTGGTTAATGATGCATCAACAATTGAAGATGCTGGATTATGATTAAAATCAATTGAAACTAATTTTTCATATGTAATTTCAAGAACATTTTTATTTTGCTTTTTAATAAAATCCTCAAATGCTAAATTTATTTTATCTTTTGTTAAATCTTTTTGTGTGCAAAAAACTAGTTCTACTAAAGAAACATTTGGCGTTGGAACTCGCATGGCAACACCTTCAAGTTTACCATTAAGTGCAGGTATTATTTCACCAATTGCTTTTGAAGCGCCAGTCGAGGTAGGCACAATTGATTGACTTGCTGACCTTGCTCTTCTTGGATCTTTATGTGAATTATCTAGAATTCTTTGATCACTTGTAAAAGCATGTATCGTGGTCATGAAACCTTTTTCAATTCCAAAGTTTTGATTTAAAACATAAGCAACTGGAGCTAAGCAATTTGTAGTGCATGAAGCTGCGGATATAATTTTATCATCTTTTTTTATTTCATTTTCATTAACGCCAAAAACAATAGTTTTATCTGCATTTTTACAAGGAGCAGAGACTATTACTTTTTTTGCTCCATTATCTAAATGAGGTATTAATTTATCTTTAGAATTGAATTTTCCTGTGCATTCAAAAACATAATCGACATCATATTTTTTCCAATTAATATTTTTTAAATCTGTTTCCTGGCTAAAAGAAATCTTATCTTTATTAATTATTAGATGATTTTCATCAAATTCTAACTCAGCATTAAATTTACCATGTACAGAGTCGTATTTTAAAAGTGTACTGCAGGCTTCAGCATTTGTTCTGTTATTGATATGCTTTATAACAATATTTTTATTAGAGCTTTCTATAATGGCTCGAACTATCATTCTGCCAATTCGACCCATTCCATTAATTCCAACTTTCACGGTCATGCTTTATCCTTTACAAGATTTTTTATTTTTTGAGAAATGTTTTTTGAAGTTAAGCCAAAATATTTATATATATTTTCATACGGGGCACTTTTCCCAAATTCATTGATACCAAAACTTAATCCATTTTTTCCGATATATTTTTTCCAACAATCTGTGCTAGCAGCTTCAATTGTTATATTGAATTTAGCTTCATTCAAAATCTCGCTTTTGTAAGAATTTGATTGATGATCAAAAATTTCCTGACAAGGAACAGATATTACTTTTGAATGTATTTTATTTTTTAATAGTTCTCTAGATGTTTGAATTGCTAGCTCAACCTCAGAACCACTTGCCAATATAGCAACATTAATTTTTTTATTTGATCTATAAACCTCATAAGCTCCATAAGAGCATTTGTTTTTTTTTGAAAAATTTTTTCTTATTGGATTTAAATTTTGTCTTGTCAGAGACAAAACACTTGGTGTTTTAGAATTTTTTAATGCTAATTCCCAGCATTCAACTGTTTCCATTCTGTCTGCTGGTCGAAATACATTTAAATTAGGTATTGCTCTTAAGCCCGAAAGTTGTTCTATAGGTTGGTGAGTAGGCCCATCTTCACCTAGTCCAATTGAATCATGTGTCATTACATATATAACTTGTTGGTTCATTAACGCAGAAAGTCTAATCGAAGGTTTGCAATAGTCTGAAAAAATTAAAAAAGTACCTCCATATGGAATAAATTTACTATGAAGAGATAGTCCATTCATAATTGCACACATTGCGTGTTCTCTAACTCCGTAATGAATGTAATTTCCTTCAAAATTACCAGGTTTAATAATTTTATGAAATTTTGTTTTTGTGTTATTTGATCCAGCTAAATCAGCTGATCCACCAATTAAAACATTTTCATTTTTAGTTAATGCAGTTAATGTAAGTTCAGAAGCTTTTCTAGAAGCAATACCTTTAAGATCTTTTACAGCTTCTAATTTTTCATTTTTTAGTGCATTTAAAAAATTATTTTTAAAAATATTTTTAATTATAATTTTTTTTTTGGTTAAATGTTTATTCCATTTATTTTCTAGAATAGATCCCTTATTACCAAATGATTTCCAAATATTGAGAAGTTTAGAGGGAATTTCAAATGGTTTATAGTGCCAGTTTAGATTTCTTCTAACTAATTTGATTTCATCATCTCCCAAGGGGCTACCATGCGATGAAGCTTTACCGGATTTATTTGGAGAACCAAAACCAATAGTAGTTTTACAAGATATTACAGTTGGTTTTAGAGAGTTTTGAGATTTTTTTAAAGCGTTATAAATTTCTTTATGGTTATGACCATTAATGTTTAGGTAATTCCAACCATAACTTTCAAATCTTTTTTTATAATTATCAGAGACAGCAAGATTTGTTGGGCCATCAATTGAAATAGAATTATTATCAAATAACATAATTAAATTTTTAAGTTTTAAATGACCCGCTAAACTCATAGCTTCATGACTTATACCTTCCATCAAGCATCCATCACCTGCAAGAACATATGTTTTGTGGTTCATCACATCGTTCCCAATTTTTTTGGCCAGGATTTCCTCAGCAATTGCAAAACCAACAGCATTTGCAATGCCTTGGCCAAGAGGACCAGTGGTAGTCTCTATACCAGTATTTGGATGATATTCCGGATGACCTGCGCAAATAGAATTTAATTGTCTAAATTTTTTAATATCCTCAATAGAGACACTTTTATATCCTGTAAGATATAATAAAGAGTAAAGGAGCATTGATCCGTGTCCTGCAGAAAGGATAAATCTATCTCTGTTAATCCAATTTGGATTTTTTGGATTAAATTTTAAAAAATCTTTAAATAATACCGTTGCTACATCTGCCATACCCATGGGCATTCCTGGATGGCCAGAATTTGCCTTTTGTACAGCATCAATTGATAAAAATCTTATACAATTGGCTAAATCGTTATATAATTTATTCAAAAAATTATCCTGTCTAGACTAAGAAGAATCTATTTAATAATATAAATATATATATATGAATTCTGTAAACGAAAAAGAAAAAAAACTAATCTCTGTTTTAACAGAGTTAAAAAATTTAAAACTTCATAGTCCAGAAATTAAAGAAAAACTCGAAGCACTTAGTGCACAAAAAAATCAATTAGAAATTGAAAAAGAAGATTTGGAAAAAAAATACAAATCTTTAATGGACGATTACAATACTTTATCTCTGAAGTTAGATGAAATTAAAAATCATGAAAAAATGGAACAAAAAAAACAAATAGAATTTTCTGAAAAAATTGATGAATTAAATCAGGAAACAGATACTTTAATTCAGGAGATCGATAAATGGCAAATGTAAGTATTAAATTTAACGGAAAACAATTTTTGTTATCATGTGACGATGGCCAAGAGGAACATTTAGAAGAACTTTTAATACATATAAATCAAAAATTTAATGATTTAAAAAATAGTCTAGGAAATTTAGGAGAAAATAAATTGCTTTTGATCACTGCTGTTAAAGTTATGGATGAATATTTTGAGACTAAAAAGAAGGTGGAGCAAAAAAAATTTGAATTGAAAGAATTGTCTAGTAAATTTAGAGAACTTAAGTCCCTCATTTATGATTATAGAGACAAAAAAGAAAATGAAATACAAGAATTAAATCAAAAACAACAAGATCTCTTAAATGAAATAGAAATTAATCAAAAGCAATATGAGAAATTACTCGATGAAGCGACAAGTGAGATCTCTAATTTCATCGAATTAACCAATTCAGAAAATATTTCTCAATAACTTTTGTGATCAAATCCAATATTAGAAAAAAAATCTTAGATTTAAGAAAAAAAAATAAGAAAATTCTAAAGGTTGATCTAGATAAAATACTTAAAGTATTATCAAATAAAAAAATTAAAGGTAAAACAATTGGAGGGTATTATCCAGTTAATTATGAAATTGATGATCTTAAATTGTTAGATGATTTAAGAAATAAAAACTTTAATATTTCATTACCTGTCATAAAAAAAAATAATCAAATGGATTTTTACAAATGGTCAAAAACTGATCCATTAAAAATAAATAAATATGGAATTCCAGAACCTGTAATAACAAAAATAATTTATCCAGATATTCTATTAGTACCTCTTGTTGCTTATGACATCAAACTCAATAGGCTTGGCTATGGAGGAGGTTTTTATGATAGATATATTGAAAAAATATCGAAGATTAAAAAAATATTTACAATTGGTTTGGCTTACTCTTTTCAAGAAATAATAAAAGTACCCATTAATAATTTTGATAAAAAGTTAAATTGTGTAGTTAATGAAAAAGAAATTTTAATATGAGAATTTTATTTTTAGGCGATATTGTAGGAGCCACAGGATGTTCAATGTTACAGAATAATCTTTTAAGAGTTAAAGAGTCAAAAAAAATAGATTTTATCATTGTTAATGGGGAGAATGCTGCAAAATCTGGAGTTGGAATTACAGATGATATTTGTAAAGATTTTTTTAATTGTGGAGTTGATGTAATTACAACTGGCAATCATGTTTGGGATCAAAAAGAGACTATGGAATTTATTGAAAAAGAAAATCGATTATTAAGACCTAAAAATTTATTTGAGCCAGCTCCAGGTAAAGGTTTTGGGATTTATCAAACTAAAAGTAATTTTAAAGTAGGTGTGCTTAATCTTATGGGAAATGTATTTATGAAAAAATGTGATGATGTATTTGAGATTTCTGAAAAATTTATGCAAAGTTATAAATTAAAAAATGATTATGATTTCCTTGTAGTTGATTTTCATGGTGAGATTACAAGCGAAAAAAATGCTATTGGGCATTTTTTTGATGGAAGTGCAACATTAGTTGTTGGTACACATACTCATATTCCTACTAATGATGCTAGAATTTTAAATAAAGGTACAGCTTATCAAACAGATGCTGGAATGTGTGGAGATTATGATTCTGTGATTGGCATGAATAAAGAAAATTCAATTAACAGATTTATGAAAAAAAACTCAAGTAAACATTTTCCTGCATTAGGTGAAGCGACTTTATGTGGTGTAATAGTTGATTGTAATGTAGAAACTGGATTAGCTGACAAAATTGAATCTTACATTTTTGGAGGACAGTTAACTAATAATTAGTTTTAATATGGCAGGACATTCGCACTGGGCTGGAATTAAGCATAAAAAAGGTAAGGCTGACAAGCAAAGGTCAAAGATATTTTCTAAATTATCTAAAGAAATTACTGTTGCTGCAAAACTAGGTGATAAAGATCCAGCAATGAATCCAAGATTGAGATCTGCAATTCAAGCTGCAAGGTCTGCAAATATGCCAAAAGATAATATAGAAAGAGCTATTGATAAATCTACAGCTAACACCGAGGCAAATTTTGAAAGCTTAAGATACGAAGGATTTGGACCTGATAAAATTGCTGTGATTGTTGAAACATTAACTGATAATAAAAACAGAACCGCATCTAATATTAGAACAATTTTTCAAAAAAATGGTGGAAGTTTAGGAACTCAAGGTTCGGCTTCTCATAATTTTAATCAAATTGGAATAATAAAAATAGACAAAAATGAAATCTCTGATGAGCAAATATTTGAATTATCAATTGATGCTGGAGCAGATGAATGTGTTTCAAATTCTGAGTATCATGAAATTCAGTGTCCAATGAATGAGATTTATAATGTAAAAAAAAAACTTGAGGAAAAAATTAGTAATTTTATTTCAACAGAAATTGAGTGGATACCATTAAATAATGTTCAAATTTCTAAAGATAGACAGGAGGATATCATTGAATTTTTAGAAACTCTGGAAGATGATGATGATGTTCAAAATATTTATACCAATGTTAAATTTAATTAACTTAAAATGATAATAATTGGAATTGACCCAGGACTTTCAGGATCAATTTGTTTTTTTGAGAATGGAAAAATCTTAGATGTAGTTGAAATGCCAACTATGACAGATGGAAAAAAAAATAAAAAACAAGTAAATGGATCACAAATTTATAATGAGATATTAAAAAAAATATCTCATTTAGATAAATCAGATGTTAAGGTAGTCATAGAGCAAGTATCGGCAATGCCAGGACAAGGTGTTACTAGTATGTTTAATTTTGGACAGTCTTTTGGAATATTAAAAGGAATATGTTCAGCTATGCAGTTGCCAGTATATTTTGTTAGACCGGCTAAATGGAAAAAATATTTTAATCTTATAAATTCTGAAAAAGATGCTAGTAGAACTAGAGCAATAGAAATTTTTCCATATTTTTCATCACAATTATCAAAAAAAAAAGACTCTAATAAAGCTGATGCTATTTTAATATCTAGTTTTTTCTATGAAACTTTTAAATTAGAGGACTAATAGACTTTTAAGGACAAATTCATGACACAATTAGGTGTGAAATAGAATTATGGAAGCAGATATAACGACTCAAGCAGTAGGACTTGCAACAAGTGCAGATTTTTCTTTAATTAATCTTTTTATTAGAGCTGATATAATTGTTAAATCAGTAATTATTATATTAATTGCTTGTTCAGTTTATTCTTGGGCAATAATAATAGATAAGTATCGACTATTTAAGAAAATTAATCTTTCCTCAGAGGAATTTGAAGATAAATTTTGGAAATCGAAATCTGCTGAAACATTATTTAATAGTTTACCAACAACCTCTGATGATCCTATGACAGAGTTATTTAAAGACTCTATGGAGAGTTTATTAAAATCTAAATCTAAAACAAATTTAATGGAAAAAATGGGCGGTATGCTTGAAGTAGGAATTGAAAAACAAATTTCTAAAATTGATAAAGGGTTTACTTTTTTGGCAACAGTTGGATCAACAGCACCATTTATAGGATTATTTGGAACTGTTTGGGGTATAATGAATTCATTCCAATCAATAGCGATATCAAGAAATACAAGTTTAGCCATTGTAGCTCCTGGAATTGCAGAAGCATTGTTTGCTACTGCACTTGGACTACTTGCAGCGATACCAGCGGTTGTGGCGTATAATAGGTTTAATAGTGAGTCGAGAAAATACTCACAAAAACTTGAAAATTTTTCAAAAAGATTTTTATCAATAATTTAAGATGGCTTTTAGATTAAATCGTTCATCAAAAGAACCTATGAGCGAGATTAACGTCACTCCATTTGTAGATGTAATGTTGGTTCTTTTGATAATTTTTATGGTAACCGCTCCACTTTTAACTGTAGGTGTGCAAGTAGATTTACCCGAAAGTTCTGCAGACTCTTTACCTGAAGAATTGGAGCCTTTGACATTATCTATAAACTCAAAAGGTGAAATTTTTATTCAAGAGTCAAAAGTAGAGTTTGATAAAATAATTGCTAAAGTTTTAGCTGTTTCAAAAAATAGAACTGATACCAGAATTTATGTTAGAGGTGATAAAACTATAAACTATGGAAGAGTACTAGAAATAATGGGTCTTCTTTCTGGGTCAGGATTTACAAAGGTAGCATTAATTTCAGAGCCATATAAAGAGAGGTAGAAATTTTGAATAGAAGTTTAATTATCTCTTCTGTTTTGCATGTAGTTTTAATAGTTCTGACAGCAATGAGTTTACCTTTTTTAACAAAAAAACCGATTGATCTTCCTCCAATAATTTCTGTTGAATTAATTCAAATTACTGAAAAAACTAATATTCCTTTTGCACCAAAAGCAAAAAAAATAATAGAAAAAGTTAAAGAAAAAGAAAAACAATTAGTATCTGAACAGGCACCACCTAAAAAAATTGAAAAAAGTAAAACAAAAACAGTTGTATCAATAGATCAGAATAATGAAACTATAGACAATCAAACTCCAGAGGCAGTTCCATTACCTGAAAAAACAGTAAAACAAATTAAAACTAAAGAGGAAAAAAAACAAAATCCAGAAAAAGTTGATGAAGAAGTAAAACAAGTATCAGAATTTGAAAAAAAAGAATTATTTGATCCAAACAGTATTGCTGCATTAATTGATAAATCTAAGCAAGATACTGCTGAAGTTAAAACTCAAAAAAATCTAGTTTCCCAGGATCAAGAAAAAAATATTGAAAACTCTAGTTTATCATTAAGCGAGGAAGATGCTTTAAAAGCACAAATATTTGGTTGTTGGAGTATTCCACTAGGACTTCCATATGATGAAAATTTATTAGTTAGAATTAAATTAAAATTAAAACCTGATGGTTCAGTTATAGACTCTGAAATATTGGATCATGCGAGAATGAACAAACCAGGTCAAGGCTTTTACAAAGTCCTTGCAGAAAGTGCTTTAAGAGCGATAAAACTTTGTCAGCCTCTTAGAGTGCCAACTACAGGTTATGAAAGATGGAAAGATTTACAATTAAATTTTGATGCAAGAGAGATGTTAGAAGGTTAAACTAAACTTATGAAAAAATTATTTATTTTATTTATTTTATCTATTCTTCCAATTAATTCCTATGCTTTAATAGAAGTAGATATAACACGTGGAAATCTTGATCCACTACCAGTTGCGGTTTCTCCTTTATCTATTGATGAAAATTCAAAAAAACAATTTAAAGATATATTAAGTAAAGAAAATATAGGCGAAGACATTTCGCAAGTTGTTGAAAACAATTTAAGAATATCTGGTTTATTTAATCCATTAAATAAAGATGCATTTTTACAAGCCCCAGATATTGCTAACCTTAAACCTAGATTTGAAGATTGGAACTTAATTAAAGCACAAGCTTTAATAACTGGAAAAGTAAACTTTGTAGATGGAAAATTAAGGGTAGAGTTTAGATTATGGGATGTATTAGCCGCTAAAGAAATGATGGCTTTAGCATTTACAACTGTTCCAACAAACTGGAGAAGAGTTGGACATATAATTTCAGACAAAGTTTATGAAAGATTGACTGGAGAAAAAGGATACTTTGATACAAGGATAATTTATGTAGCTGAAGAAGGACCAAAAACTAAAAGAATAAAAAAATTAGCTATTATGGATCAAGATGGTGAGAATAATAAATTTTTAACACTAGGAAATGAGTTAGTTTTAACTCCAAGATTTAATCCAACTAGTCAAATGGTTACTTATCTATCATATTTTAAAAATCTACCCAGAGTTTATTTGCTTGATATAGAAACTGGTACACAAGAAGTTGTAGGAGATTTTCCAGGTATGACTTTTGCACCAAGATTTTCTCCTGACGGAAAAAAAATTATAATGAGTTTTGCAAAAGATGGTAAATCAGATATTTATACAATGGATTTAGAGAATAGAATTGTTGAAAGAATTACTAATCATCCATCAATTGATACATCACCTTCTTACTCTCCAGATGGTAAATATATTGCCTTTAACTCAGATCGAAGTGGATACCAACAAATTTATGTTATGGAAAGTGATGGATCAAATATAAAAAGAATTTCTTTTGGTAACGGTTTATATGGAACACCTGTATGGTCACCGAGAGGAGATCTAATTGCCTTTACTAAATTACATCAAGGTCAGTTTTATATTGGAGTAATGCGTACTGATGGCAGTGGTGAAAGACTACTGACTGAAAATTATTATCAAGAAGCACCTTCATGGTCTCCTAATGGTAGAGTTTTGATTTTTTATAGAGAAACCAAAACCGATGATGATGGGGAGGGTTTTTCAGCTAAATTGTGGTCTATAGATTTGACAGGATATAATGAAAGGCAGGTTAAAACGCCAACTGATGCCTCTGACCCATCCTGGTCATCTTTATTAAGTAATTAACCAATTTAACTTGATTTTTATACTTGAAACATCTATGTAGTTGTGAAAAAGTAAGAATTACAAAAAAGGGATCAAGGAGCAAAATGAAACTAAATAAAATTTTAAAGAACACTATTTTAGTTCTAATCGCATGTTTAGCGCTAACTGCTTGTGCTACTAAAAAAACAGCTACAAGTTTAGGTGGACAAATCCAAGGTGACGTATACACAGGAACAGATTCTGTTGAATACTTAGCGGACGGTGTGCCAGATAGAGTTTTCTTCGCAACAAATGAATCAATATTGACTACAGCGTCTAGAGAAACTTTGAGAAAACAAGCTGCTTGGTTAAGAAAAAATTCAGACGTTAATGTTGTTCTAGAAGGTCATGCAGATGAAAGAGGAACAAGAGAGTACAATTTAGCGCTTGGAGAAAGAAGAGCCAATGCTGCTAAGGATTACTTGATGACTTATGGAATTTCATCAGACAGGATTTCAGTTTTAAGTTATGGTAAAGAAAGACCAGTAGATTCAGGTTCAAGTCCTTTAGCATGGTCTAAAAATAGAAGATCAGTTACTGTAAAAGCTAACTAATCAATTAAAAATTTCAAAGACCCTAATGCGAATTGTATTAGGGTCTTTTTTTTGCCATCATTATCATCATAACCTACTAATAACATGGATAGTTTAGTTAAATTTTTTAAATTAAAACTTATTTTGTCTTTCATATTGTTTTTTAGTTCAAATTCTTATGCAGATAATCATAATATTTATGAAACTTTAGAATTGATACAAAAGGATCTCAAAACTCTTGAAAGAGCAATTTATTCAGGTTCAATTGAAGTTAAAACTTCCGCTTCGTCATCGGGTATTGCTTTAGATGCAAATTCAGAAGATGTTTTAACTCGACATTTATTAAAGTTATCAGAAATAGAGAGTCAATTCAGAGAACTTACTAATAGATTTGAAGAAATAAATTTTAAATTAGATAAACTTTCAAATCGGTTATCAAAAGTTCAAGCAGACAATCAAATAAGGTTTCAGGATATTGAAAATGCTTTAGTATCTGAAGATGGTTCTAAAAAAATAACACTTAAACCTAAAGAAAATGAAGAACAAATTTTACCAGGCAGTTCTCAACCACAAGATTTAGGAACAATTTCTTATAAAGATAATTCAACCAAAGAAACATCTCAACAAATTCAATCTGTTGAGACTACAGCTTCAATAGTAACAGAAATATTTCAAGCTGAAGAAAAAATTCTTCCGAATGATACTCCTGAAAAACAATATGAGTTTGCTACAAGTTTTTTGAAGGTTGGAGATTATCCAACTGCAGAAAGAGCATTTAGAGAATTTGTTTTAACAAACCCAGAAAATGAATTAGCTGGAAACGCACAATATTGGTACGCAGAAACATTTAGAATAAGACAGTTATATACTGATGCTGCCTCAGCTTATTTAGAAGGTTATCAAAAATATCCTAAAGGAGAAAAGGCTCCAATCAATTTATTAAAGCTTGGAGTATCAATGGTTCAAATAGGAGAAAAAGATCAAGGTTGTAAAATGATTAATGGTGTAGAGAAACAGTATCCTCAAGCTAATCAGTCTGTAATCCAAAAAGCTAAATATGAATCAAAAAAATTTGAATGCGTTAACGAAGATTCATAAAAATTTACTTAATTATTTAAAAGATCAAAAAATTAATCAAATTTATAGAAAATTTGAATCGTGTTTAGATAACGAGAGTAAAAATTTCATTGTTGCAGTTTCGGGTGGCCCAGATAGTTTAGCGCTAGCTTTTTTTGCTAAAATTTATTCTATTAAATTCAATCTTGATGCAAAATTCTGTGTTATTGATCATGGATTAAGAAGAGAGTCTCAAAAAGAAGCTAAGATTGTTAAAAAAAAGTTAAATGAAAAATTAATTAATCTTAAGATTTTAAGATGGAAAGGAAAAAAACCTAATAAAAATATTCAGGCAGTTGCAAGAAATAAAAGATATAATTTATTGTTAGAACAGTGCAGAAAGCACAAGATAAATAACATTCTTTTAGGACATCATTATGATGATTTAATTGAAAATTTTATATTAAGATTAACCAGAGGAAGTGGATTGAATGGCCTTGTTTCTTTTAGTAAAAAAACACAACTAAATGATATTAATTTGTTAAGACCTTTAATTAATATTTCCAAAAATGATCTTATATATACCTCAAAAAAAGTATTTAACTTTTATGTTGAAGATCCCTCAAATAATAAAGAAATATATAAGAGAACAAGGATAAGAAATTTAATTGGGAATTTCGAAAAAGAGGGGCTGGATAAGAATAAATTTTTACTTACTATTAATAATTTACAAGAATCCAATTCAAGTAATAACTTCTATGTAAAAAAAAATTTAATTGAGAATTCTTTTTTTCTAAAAAAAAATAGAAAATTAATTTTAAATAGCAATTTTTTTAGACAATCTGAAGAAGTGATTTTTAGATCATTTGCAACAGTTCTAAACCTAATAAATAAAAAATTTTATCAATCAAGAGGAAAAAAAATAAAATATGTTATTGATAAATTATCAGAAAATAAAAATATAAAATTAACTCTTAGTGGATGTGTTATACAAAAAATTAATCAAACAGTTTTTATAACAAAAGAGTAAAAATTCCTTTAGTTTTATGACAAATTTGTCACTTGTTTAATTAATAATAATTCTTATCTTATACTTATGAATTTAAAAAACTTGGCTATGTGGGGAATAATTGTGTTTTTAACAATTGGACTTTACAATATGTTCAAAAATCCCCAGTCAAATATGAGAGGTGGAAATCAAATAATATTTTCTGATTTTTTAACTTCAGTTGAAAAAGGTGAAGTTCTAAAAGTAGACATACAAGGAAATAATATTAAAGGCGTTTACTCTAATGGAAATTTATTTTCTACTTATTCACCTAATGATCCTAATTTAATTGAAAAACTTTCGAATAAAGGTGTGAGTATATCAGCTGCACCATTAGAAGAAAAAATGCCGTCATTATTTGGAATACTTCTTTCTTGGTTCCCAATGTTATTGTTAATTGCTGTTTGGATTTTTTTCATGAGGCAAATGCAAGGTGGTAAAGGTGGCGCTATGGGCTTCGGCAAGTCTAAAGCTAAGATGATGAATGAATTAAAAGGTAAAGTAACATTTAATGATGTGGCTGGAGTTGAAGAAGCAAAAGAAGAAGTTGAAGAAATTGTAGAATTTTTAAAAGATCCAAAAAAATTTAGTCGACTAGGTGGTAAAATCCCAAGAGGTGCATTATTAGTTGGTCCTCCAGGAACTGGAAAAACTTTATTAGCAAGAGCAATAGCAGGGGAAGCTGGAGTTCCATTTTTCACTATCTCTGGATCAGATTTCGTAGAAATGTTTGTTGGTGTTGGAGCATCAAGAGTAAGAGATATGTTTGAGCAAGGTAAAAAAAATTCTCCATGCATAATTTTTATTGATGAAATTGATGCAGTTGGAAGAAGTAGAGGCGCAGGTTTAGGTGGTGGAAACGATGAAAGAGAACAGACCTTAAATCAATTATTGGTAGAGATGGATGGTTTCGATACCAATGAAGGAGTTATTATAATAGCTGCTACGAACAGACCCGATGTGTTAGACCCTGCTTTATTAAGACCAGGTAGATTTGACAGACAAGTAGTAGTTTCAAACCCAGATATTATCGGTAGAGAAAAAATCTTAAAAGTCCACGCTAAAAAAATTAAGATGGGACCTGATGTAAATTTAAGAACTATTGCAAGAGGCACACCAGGTTTTTCTGGAGCTGATCTAGCAAATTTAGTTAACGAAGCCGCTTTACTTGCAGCAAGAAAAAGTAAGAGAATTGTTACAATTAATGAATTTGAAGAAGCAAAAGATAAAGTCATGATGGGTGCAGAAAGAAGATCAATGGTAATGACAGAAGATGAGAAAAAATTGACTGCTTATCATGAGGGTGGTCATGCTTTAGTTTCATTCAATATGACTGGATATGATCCAATTCATAAAGCAACAATTATTCCAAGAGGACGCGCTTTAGGAATGGTAATGAATTTACCTGAGAGAGATAAGCATGGACATTCAATTAAATATTTAAAAGCAAGATTGGCTGTATGTTTTGGCGGTAGAGTAGCTGAAGAAATTATATTTGGTAAAGACAATATATCTACAGGAGCAGGCGGAGGAAGTGGCTCAGATATTAACCAAGCAACCCAATTAGCAAGAGCTATGGTTACTAAATATGGTATGAGTGAAGAATTAGGACCAGTTGAATATGGCGAAAATGAAGAAGAAGTATTTTTAGGAAGATCTGTAGCAAGAACCCAAAGTGTTTCTGAAGCAGTGGCTCAAAAAATTGATAAAGAAATTAGAAAATTAGTAGATGAAGGCTATAATAAAGCAAGAGAGATCTTAACAACCAAAATAGATGATCTTCATAAAATTGCAAAAGCATTATTAACTTATGAAACTTTAACTGGTGCAGAGATAGAAAATATAATTAATAAAAATTTATATCCATCAGATAAGGCAGACTTAAAAGTTGAAGATGATGATAAAACTTCAGCTTTAGGCGCAATGGGGCTTAAACCAAAAATAGTTCATTAAAGTCTTATGACAAGATATTACACTAGAGTGTGTAATTTCTATTACGGAAAAAAATCAGTAAATCTTGTTAACTCGAAAATTTCTTTACCACTAAATGGAAATAAATTCATATCTTTTGATGAAATTGAAATCATTACCAGAAATTCAAAAAAAAAAATCAAAATCAATAAAATTAAATATTTACCAATCGATATTAAAAAAAAAATTAATAAAGATATTAAAATAATTTCATCAAAAAAAAAAAATTTTTCAAATTTAAATTTCAAAAAAATACCTATGATCATGGGTGTTTTAAACTTAACTCCAGATAGTTTTTCAGATGGAGGAAAATTTAATAGTTTTAATAAAGGAATTAATCATGCAAAAAAACTTCTAAAAGAAGGAGCTAATATTATTGATATTGGAGGTGAGTCTACCAGACCTGGATCTAAGACAGTTAATTCAATAGAAGAATGGAGCAGAATAAAAAAAACTCTAAAAAAATTAAAAAATTTAAATATATCCTTAGATACAAGAAAAGCTGATATTATGGAAAAAGGCATTCATCTAGGCGTAAATCTTATTAACGATGTCTCAGGATTAAGTTTTGATGAAAGATCTTTAAAAATTATAAAAAAATATAAAACCCCTTTTGTTTTACAGCATTCTAGAGGAACACCAGATATTATGCAAAAAAATCCTAAATATAAAAATGTGGTTCTAGATATTTATGATTTTTTCGAGGAGAAAATTAAATTTTTAAGAAAAAATGGAATTTTGCATAATAAAATTATCTTAGATCCTGGAATTGGATTTGGAAAAAATCTAAAACATAATTTAAAGCTATTACAAAATATTTCTATTTTTCATACCCTAGGTTTTCCTATAATGCTTGGAATATCTAGAAAAAGATTTATAGGAGATATAGCCAACGAAAATGATGATAAAAAAAGAATCGGGGGAACTTTATCTTCAAGCATTTTTTCTTTATTGCAAGGTATTCAGATTATAAGAGTGCATGATGTAAATGAAATTGTACAAGGAATTAAGGTATTTAAAAAACTATTAGATAATTGATGACAAAAAAATATTTTGGAACAGATGGGATTAGAGGCAAAGTTAATAGTAAAAATATTAATGGAGAAATGTTTTATAAATTTGGATTATCAGCAGGGAAATACTTTACAAATTTAAAGAAAAGTAAACAAACAGCAATTATTGCAAAAGATACTAGATTGTCAGGTTATACTTTAGAACCAGCTTTGGTATCTGGACTTACTTCAGCAGGCATGCATGTGTATACACTTGGACCATTACCAACCAATGGATTAGCAATGTTAACTAAGTCTATGAAGGCTAATATGGGAATAATGATTACAGCTTCTCACAATCCTTATTATGATAACGGTTTAAAACTTTTTGGTCCAGATGGTTTAAAACTTTCTGATAAAATAGAAAAAAGAATTGAAAAATTAATAGATCAAAAAATTGAAAGCCAATTTATTCAATCTAAAATGTTGGGAAGAGTAAAACGTCTTGAGACAGCTACTGATCAATATATTCAAATTTTAAAAAAGAATTTGCCCAAAAATTTCAATCTCAAAGGCTTAAAGGTAGTTTTAGATTGTGCTAATGGTGCTGGCTACAAAGCTGGTCCTAAATTATTAAAATCTTTAGGCGCTAAATTAATAAATATTGGTGATAAACCAAATGGGCTAAATATTAATAGTAAATCTGGGTCAACTTATCCAAAAATAATTAAAAACGCTGTATTAAAAAATAAAGCAGATATTGGAATTTCATTAGATGGGGATGCTGATAGAATTATCATGTGTGATGAAAAAGGTAAAATTGTAGATGGCGATCAAATAATTGCCGCTTTAACACTTACATGGAAAAGAAAAAAAATTTTAAAAGGTGGTGTTGTAGGAACTTTAATGAGTAATTATGGTTTGGAAAAATTTTTTAAATCAAAAAAAATTAAATTTATAAGAGCGAATGTAGGAGATAGGTACGTAAAAGATGTTATGTTAAAAAATAATTATAATTTAGGAGGTGAACAATCTGGCCATATTATTTTAGGCAAATATGCTACCACAGGTGATGGTATGCTAGTTGCCTTAGAAGTTTTAAAAGAAATTAAGAAAGGAATAATGGCTAGTAAATTTTTTGATGTTTTTAAAAAAACTCCTCAAGTTTTAGATAATATAACTATTAAAAATAATAATATTCTAAGTAATTTATCTGTTAAAAAAGCAATTAATACAGCAAATAATTTAATAAAAAATCAAGGTCGAATTTTAGTAAGAAAATCAGGAACCGAAGCTAAAATAAGAATAATGGTAGAAACTGAAAATATTAAATTATTAAACAAGTGTCTTCAAATAATTAAAAAAGAGATTATCAAAATTGAAGCCTAGATCTAAAATATTAATTATTGCAGGATCCGACTCTTCTGGTGGAGCCGGAATACAAGCAGATATAAAAACAGCAACAAGTTTAGGCTCATATGCAATGACTGCTTTAACAGCTCTTACTGTTCAAAACACTACTGGTGTAAAATCAGTCATACC
Organism: Candidatus Pelagibacteraceae bacterium; assembly: GCA_038124805.1. Taxonomy (GTDB): domain Bacteria; phylum Pseudomonadota; class Alphaproteobacteria; order Pelagibacterales; family Pelagibacteraceae; genus Pelagibacter. The sequence continues at coordinate 18,463 of JAYPCR010000004.1, read as the reverse complement.
AATAAATCCTAAATTTATTTTTGAACAGATAATATTTACAACTAAAGATATAAAACCTCAGGGAATAAAAATTGGTATGCTGCATTCAACTCAAGTAATTAGAAGCGTAATCAATGCATTAAAAAAAAATAATTTTAAGAATATAGTTCTAGACCCAGTTATGGTAGCAAAAGGCGGAGCTAAACTTATCAATAATCAAGCAATTTTATTCTTAAAAAATAATTTAATTAAATATGTTCATTTGATTACGCCAAATATTCCTGAGGCAGAAATATTAACTGGAATTAAAATACATTCTAAAGAAGATATGATTTTAAGTGGTAAAAAACTAATCGAAATGGGAGCCAAAAATGTATTGGTTAAGGGAGGGCATTTAAAAACTACTCTTGTTCATGATATTTTAGTTAATAAAAAAGAAATATGTTTGTTTAATAGTAAGAGAATTAAAACTAAAAATACTCACGGTACAGGTTGTACGTTATCAACTGCTGTAACTACTTTTATGTCATGTGGAAAACCTATAAAGAAATCTTGTGAATTAGGTATCAAGTATGTTAGTTCTGCAGTTAAAACTAACCCACATTATGGGAAAGGCCATGGTCCAATTAATCACCTTGTAACAATTAACTTAGATAGAGATTTTAAATAATGAGAAATATAGTTGTAGTAGGTTCACAGTGGGGAGATGAGGGTAAGGGCAAAATAGTTGACTGGCTTTCTGAACAAGCAGATGTTGTTATACGTTTTCAAGGCGGACATAATGCTGGTCATACATTGGTAATTGATGGAGTAACATATAAACTAAGATTATTACCATCAGGAATAGTTAGAAAAAATAAAATTTCGATAATTGGTAATGGTGTTGTCGTTGATCCCTGGGCTTTGTTAGAAGAAATACAAGAAATTAAAGAAAAAGGTGTGGATGTGAATGTTAATAATTTTATTATTTCAGAGGCTGCAAATCTAATTTTACCTTTCCACCGAGAGATGGATGAAATCAGGGAAGATACAGCTGGTAAAGGAAAAATTGGAACTACAAGAAGAGGGATTGGTCCTGCTTATGAGGATAAAGTTGGCAGAAGATCTATAAGAGTTATGGATCTAAGATCTGAAAAAAACTTAGATCAAAGACTTGACTCCGTGCTTCAACATCATAATGCAATCAGAAAAGGTTTAGGAAAAGAAATTTTTAAAAAAGAACAATTAAAAAAAGATTTATTAAAAATTGCACCTGAAATTTTAAAGTTTTCTCACCCAGTTTGGTTAAAGATAGATGAATTAAAAAAACAAAAGAAAAAAATTTTATTTGAAGGAGCTCAAGGGATATTGCTTGATGTAGATCATGGAACTTACCCTTTTGTAACATCATCAAATACAGTGGCTTCTAGCGCTGCAACTGGTTCTGGATGCGGACCTAATTCAATACATTATGTATTAGGTATTACCAAAGCTTATACAACACGTGTAGGTGAAGGACCATTCCCGACTGAACTGACTGATGAAATAGGAGAATTGCTAGGAACTAGAGGTAAAGAGTTTGGAACAGTGACAAGTAGAAAAAGAAGATGCGGTTGGTTCGATGGAGTTCTAGTTAGACAAACAATAAAAATTTCAGGAATAGATGGTATTGCTCTAACTAAACTTGATGTACTAGATGAACTAGATGAAATTAAAATGTGTGTCCAGTATGAACTTGAAGGTAAAAAAATTGATTATCTTCCAGCAGCTGTAGAGGATCAATTAAAAATAAAACCTATCTATAAAATTTTTCCAGGATGGAAGTGTTCTACAAATGGTATTAAAAATATTGATGATTTGCCTGAAAATGCCAAAAAGTACATTTTTGCTTTAGAAGACTTTATTGGTGCAAAAGTTTCAAGCGTATCTACTAGTCCTGAAAGAAAAGACACAATATTGATTGAAAATCCTTTTGATATTTAATTCGCCGGTAACAAATTTTTAGATTTTGCAAGGATAAGCATATGTTTTTGTAATTTCTCAAATGCTTTATTTTCAATTTGTCTAACTCTTTCTCTGCTAATTTTATATTTTTTACTTAAATCTTCTAATGTAGTTGGATTGTCATTTAATCTTCTTGAAAATAAGATTTCTTTTTCTCTTTGATTTAGTACTTGTATAGAATTTTTAAGCAAATCCTTTCTTTGCTTCATTTCTTCTTGATGTGCAAATTTAAGATCATGATCTAATTCTTTATCAACCAGCCAATCTTGCCATTCATCTCCATCTTCTCCGACTTGTGCATTTAAAGAAAATTCTTTACCAGAAAGTCTTCTGTTCATCGAAATTACTTCCTCTTTACTAACATCTAGTTTATTTGCAATTTCTTCAACATGTTCATTTCTTAAATCTCCCTCTGATTGAGGAGCTATTTGGTTTTTAATTTTCTTTAGATTAAAAAATAATTTTTTTTGTGCAGTGGTAGTTCCTATTTTGACTAAACTCCAAGATCTTAGAATATATTCTTGAATAGAAGCTTTAATCCACCACATGGCATAGGTAGCTAATCTAAAACCTTTTTCAGGCTCAAATTTTTTAACAGCTTGCATTAATCCCACATTTCCTTCAGAAATCATTTCATTAACTGGCAAACCGTAGCCTTTATATCCCATTGCAATTTTAGCTACTAAACGTAAATGACTAGTTACTAATTTTTCAGCAGCTTTTATATTTCCTGTAGTTCGCCAATTTTTTGCTAACATATATTCTTCTTCTGCATCTAACATTGGAAATTTTTTTATTTGTTCCAAATAAGCAGATAGACCACCCTCATTAGCTAGAGCTGGTAAGTTATTGTTTAATGCTATATTCATCGATTAGTTTATCTAATTAATTATTTTAATATTTCAATCACTTATTTGTTAGTTTTTCTAAGACTTTCTAAAATTATATTAAGTTCGTGTGGCAAAATTGAGGAAAATATCATTTCTTCATTTTTTTTTGGGTGAATAAAACCTAGAGTTTTAGCATGTAGGAATTGTCTATTAAGATTTGTTATTAAATTTTCTAACTCTAAATTTATATTTTTTATTTTTTTATATTTTTTTTTATATTTATTGTCTCCCAAAATGCTATGGCCCAAATAATTCATATGAACACGAATTTGATGTGTTCTTCCAGTTTCTAATTTACACTCGATTAAACTAAGAGTAGGAGTGTTTTTATTTTCAAATACTTCTATAGTTTCATAGTTAGTAATTGCTTTTTTACCTTTAGAGTTACTTACTTCCATCATTTGTCTATTTCTTGAGCTTCTGGTAATAAAAGTTTCAATTCTGCCTTTGGAGGGGCGCAACTTTCCCCAAACTAATAATTGATAAATTCTAGTTATGCTATGTTCATTAAATTGATTAGATAAATGTTCGTGAGCATAATTATTTTTAGCAATTACTATTAATCCAGAAGTATCCTTATCTATTCTATGAACAATTCCTGGTCTTAATTCATCTCCAATATTAGATAATGAGTTTTTGTCATAATTTACTAATGCATTCACAATTGTATTGTCATAATTGCCCGCTCCTGGATGCATCACAATTCCAGCTGGCTTATTTAAAACTAAAACATCTTCATCTTCAAATATGATTTCTAGTTTATAATCATAAGGTTTTAAAGATGCTTTTTTTGGTTCAGGTATTTCTATAAATATTTCATCTTCAGGTGAAATTTTTTTTGATGGGTCTAAGATGATTGAGTTGTTAATGTAAACTTTTTTATCTAAGATTAAGTTTTTTATTCTTGTTCTACTAATATCTTTAAGATGTTTGTTGATAAAAACATCTAGTCTTATGTTTTTTTCTTCATTTGAAACTATTAAATTAATTTTTTTTTCCATATTATGTTATACTAATACTATACGCGCTTGTAGCTCAACTGGATAGAGCGCCTGACTTCGGATCAGGAGGTTCTGGGTTCGACTCCTAGCAGGCGCGCCATTCTATTCCCCAATATTTATCAAAGTGCCTTTATCTCTTGCTTTATCAAAAGAGTAATAAAATACATAAATAGCAACCACTAGATAAATAATGTTTAAATAAAATGCCTGCAAAATATTTTGATAGTCAACAATTTGATTTACTAAAATGTTTCTAGTTTCCTCAAAGATATATACAAGAGGTAAAGCATAAGCAATTATTTGAAAAACTTCAGGCAATGTTTCAACAGGATAATAGATACATCCAAAAGGTGCTAATAAAAACATTGTAGACCAAGCAATATTTTCAAAAGAAGGTCCAAATCTTAATAGGCCAGCTGAAACAAACAATCCAAGTGTTATTCCAAAAATATATAAACTTAAAAAAAGATAAGCTAGTGGAATACCTAAATCAAGTAATGAAATTCCAAAAATTGGTGAAGTTAAAAGTATTGCAGGCACCAAACCAATCAATGCTCTTATTAATGCAGTAAAAACAAGTGAAACAATTATTTCACTAATCTTGATTGGTGAAATAAATAAATTTGTAAAATTTCTACTCCAAATTTCTTCTAAGAATAACATGTTAAATCCAATACTTGTTCTAAACAAAAAATCATAAAGAATAGCGCATGATAAAATAACACCCACTGCACCGCTATAGTAACTACTATATGTTGCAAAAAAATTTGAAATAAATCCCCATAATGTTATTTGAATTGATGGCCAGTATATTAAATCTAATATTCTGGGTAATGATTGAGTAATTAGATAAAAGTGTCTTAGAAATAGTCCATATATTCTTGTTAGGCTCATATTAATTTCTTATAAGTTTTAGAAAAACTTCCTCCAAGTTTTGTCTTCCATGTTTCTGTATCAATTCATTAGGAGTGCCTTGATCAATAATTTCACCATCCTTCATCATTAAAACCGAGTCACATAATCTTTTAACTTCATTCATATTATGAGAAGCAAGCAAGATTGAAATTTTTTTTTCTTTTTTATAGTCCTCTAAAAAAGTTCTAACAAAATCTCCAGTTTCAGGATCGAGAGAGGCAGTAGGTTCATCTAGCAAAAGAACAGATGGGTCATTTATTAATGCTTTTGCTAGGCTTACTCTATTTTTTTGTCCAGATGAAAGCTCTCCTGTAATTTTTTCCAAAAGATCTTCAAGTCTTAGTTTGTTTGCAAGATAACTTATTCTATTTTTTAAGTTATCAATTTTATAAAGTTTTCCATATACAAATAAATTTTGTTTAACCTTAAGTTTTTTAGGCAACTCTATATATGGAGAAATAAAGTTCATTTTATTTAATACAGAAATTTTATTACTTTCAATATTTAATCCATTAATTAAGACTTTACCGCTAGTAGGCTTTAGTAAACCAAGTATCATACCTATAGTTGTAGTTTTGCCACAACCATTTGGCCCTAATAAACCAATCATCTGATTTTCACCAATTTTAAAATTTAAATTATTAACAGCTTTTTTTAAATTATACTTTTTGGTTAAGTTAATGACTTCTATTGAATTTGACATTTAAAATTTTGAAGCTCTTAATAATCTATCATTGATAGTTCTACCCAGTCCTATGTTGGGAATTTTTTGTACGACAATATATTTATATTTATCTTTTTTGATTTGTCTAAGTGTAGAATACAAGTTTTTTGCAGCTTCAGTTAAATTATTATCTTTTGTTAAATAATAATGGTTAGATTGGTTATTTTTTTGTTTTTTAATTAATAAAAATGCTTCATCATTGTTTGCTTTTTTAACATTGAGCTTAATAGGTATGCCAGGAGAATAATGTAGTTTATATTGTCCAGGTGCTGATATTTTTTTTGGATTATTTTCAATTTTAATTTTTTTCTTTAAAGTTTTTTGAATTTCAGAGATTTTAAGACCACCTAATCTTAAAATTTTTGGTTGATTAATTATATCTATGATTGTTGATTCTAAGCCAATTGATGATGTGCCACCTTCTAATATATATTTTATTTTATTCCCAAAATCATCTTTAACATCATTATGAGTAACTGCACTCACTCGAGTTGATAAATTTGCACTTGGAGCAGCAAGTGGATAATTAATTTCTTTTAGCAGTGCTCTCATAACTTTATGTTTTGGAAATCTTATTGCTAGATTTTTTTTATTATTGGTTACGTTTTTGGATATTTTTGAGTCTTTCTTTAAAGGTAAAATAAAAGTTAATGGTCCTGGGCAAAATTGTTTATATAATTTTAAAAAATCTTTATTAATTAAACAGTCATTTTTAAGATCATTTAAATTTTTATAATGAACAATTAATGGGTTACTTTTTGGCCTTTTTTTTAAAAGAAAAATTTTTTTTGTAGCTTTATCAGAATATGCATTAGCTGCTAAGCCATAAACAGTTTCTGTTGGTACAGCCACACATTCGTTGCTATCCAAAAATTTTTTAGCTTTTTTAATATTTGAATGATTAATTTTCATGTATTAATACTGATTATTATATGAAAGATAAAAATTTACCAAACAATTATAATAATCTCTCTTTAGAGGATTTAACTATTGAAGCAGACAAATTAATTAAAGAACTTGAAAATGAAAAAGATTTAGAAAGTACAACTGATAAATATCAAAAATTATTAAATTTAAATATTTTAATTGAAAAAAAATTTCAAAGTAATGTAAAAAATATTAATCAAAAGACCAAAAATAAAATTATTGAAATTACTTCAAAAAAAGATGCAAAATAAAATCATAAAAATTGCTAATGATACAAATATCTTTTTAAAAAGATTTATTAAAAAACAAAAAAAAACAGAACTCATTTTACCAATGAGTTATGGTCTTTTTTCTGGAGGAAAAAAAATACGCTCAAAAATATTGTTTGATGTGGGGTCAATATTTAATATTAATTACAATGTATTGATTAAAATTGGCGCTGCTGTAGAGTGCATACACGCATATTCTTTAATACATGATGATTTACCATGTATGGACAATGATAAAATGCGCCGAGGAAAACCAGCAACTCATGTAAAATTTGGTGAGTCTACAGCTGTATTAGCAGGTAATTCACTGCTAACGCTAGCATTTGAAATTTTAAGTAGTAGAGAAATTAATTTAAATGAGAGAATAAAAAATAATTTGATAAATAAAATATCTAAATGCTCTGGACACTTAGGTATTGCCGGTGGTCAATTTTTAGATTTAAGTTTTGAAAATAAAAAAGTTTCTAAAAAAAAAATAATTGAGATGGAAATTAAAAAAACTGGAGAACTGTTTAGTTTTTGTTGTACCGCGCCACTGATTGTTAAGAATAAAAATAAAGTAGAAATCAAATTATTTGAAAAAATTGGATTAAATATAGGGTTACTATTTCAAGTCGCTGATGATTTAATTGACTATAAAGGCTCATCTAAAATAGCTGGAAAAAAAACAAGAAAAGATGAGAAAAAGGGAAAAGCTACTTTAATAAGTTTGATGGGTTACAATAATACTGTTAAATATGCTGAAAAATTGAGCTTTGATTTAAAAAAAATTTTAAACAAATATGGATCTAAATCAAAAAATTTAAAAGAAACTATAGATTATATATTATTTAGAAATAGATGATAAAAAATTATAAATTATTAGATCAAATTAATTTTCCAGCAGATCTTAAAAAACTATCAGAAGAAGATTTACCAACTGTTGCGAATGAATTGAGAGAAGAAACAATTAATGCAGTATCAGAAACTGGTGGTCATTTAGGTGCAAGTCTTGGAGTGGTTGAGTTAACGGTTGCCCTACATTATGTGTTTAATACTCCAAAAGATAAATTGATATGGGATGTGGGTCACCAGTCTTATCCTCATAAAATATTAACTGGCAGAAAAGATAAAATTAAAACCTTAAGACAAGGTGGCGGTATATCTGGTTTTACTAAAAGACAAGAAAGTGAATATGATCCCTTTGGTGCAGCTCATAGCTCAACATCTATTTCCTCTGCATTAGGTATGGCAGAGGCTAACAAACTATCAAATAAACAAGATAATGTTATTGCTGTAATTGGCGATGGAGCAATAAGCGCTGGAATGGCTTATGAAGCAATGAATAATGCTGGTGCTTCAAAAACTAAAATGATTGTAATCCTTAATGATAACGACATGTCCATAGCAAGACCAGTGGGTGCGATGAGCACTTATTTAGCAAAAATATTTTCTGGTAAAGTATATTTTAGTTTAAGAGAAACAATAAAATTAATTACTTCAGCTTTTTCAAAAAGGTTTAGTTCTAAAGCAGGAAAAGCAGAAGACTTATTAAGATCTGCTTTTACAGGTGGCACATTATTTAGCTCACTAGGTTTTTATTATCTTGGTCCTATCGATGGTCATGATTTATCATCTTTAGTACCAATACTTAAAAATGCAAAAAATTCTAAACATCAAGGACCTATCTTAATTCATATAAAAACTAAAAAAGGAAAAGGTTATTCTTATGCCGAAGAAGCAAAAGATCATTATCATGGAGTTACTAAATTTAATATTAAAACAGGTGAACAATTCAAAAGCAATAGTAGTTTACCTTCTTACACAAAAGTGTTTGCTAAAACTCTAATTGAACATGCAAAAAAAGATAGTAAAATTGTTGCAATTACTGCTGCAATGCCAGATGGTACTGGTCTTGATGCTTTTGCAAAAGAATTTCCAGAGAGAACTTTTGATGTTGGAATAGCAGAGCAACATGCAGTTACTTTTGCTGCTGGATTAGCGACAGAAAATTTTAAGCCTTATGCAGCAATTTATTCAACATTTTTACAAAGAGCATATGATCAAGTAGTTCATGATGTGGCTATTCAAAGTTTGCCAGTAAGATTTGCAATAGATCGAGCTGGGTTAGTTGGTGCTGATGGACCTACACATGCAGGCAGTTTTGATATTACTTATCTATCTAGTCTTCCTAATTTTATTGTAATGGCAGCTAGTAATGAAGCAGAACTTGTAAAAATGATTAATACCTCTGTTGATATTAATGATAAGCCTTGTGCATTTAGATACCCAAGAGGAACAGGTATAGGTGCAGAATTACCTCCAATAACTGAAAAACTTATAATTGGAAAAGGAAATATTATTCAAGAAGGAAAAAAACTTGCTATTTTAAACTTTGGAGCAAGATTAAAGGAGACAATGATAGCATCTGAAAATTTAAAAAAGAAAGGTGTTAATGTTACCATTGTAGATGCTAGGTTTGCAAAGCCCTTAGATGAAAATTTGATATGGCAATTAGCTACAACCCATGAAGCAATTCTCACAATAGAAGAAGGATCAATTGGTGGTTTTGGATCTCATGTAGTAGATTTTTTATCTAGAAAAAGTTTGTTAGATAATGGATTGAAATTTAGATCTATGTTTTTACCTGATTATTTTATAGATCAAGATACTCCAGAACAAATGTATAAATATGCTGGGTTAGATGCAAATTCAATTGAAGAAAAAGTATTAGATTTATTAAACTCAAATATAGTTTTACAAAAACAAAAAAACTAAACTACTGACACTGTGCTTTATGCATTAAGTAGTGATCAAGCAATACACAGCTTAACATTGCCTCTCCTACCGGGACTGCTCTAATACCTACACAAGGATCATGCCTTCCTTTTACAGATATTGTTGTATTTTTTCCAAATTTATCAATTGTTTTTCTAGATTTTAAAATTGAAGAAGTTGGTTTTACAGCAAATGATACAATTATATCCTGACCAGAAGAAATTCCCCCAAGAATTCCTCCTGCATTATTTGACTTAAATTTTAGTTTTTTATTTTTTTGAAATATTTCATCAGAATTTTCTTCACCAGATAACTGTGCTGAATTCATGCCGCTTCCAATATTTACTCCTTTTACAGCATTAATGCTCATCATCGCTGAGGCAATATCCATGTCTAATTTAGAATATATAGGAGCACCTAATCCTGGAGGAATACCTTTTGCTCTTACTTCAATTATAGCTCCACATGATGATCCTGACTTTCTTATATCTAACAGATATTTTTCCCATAATTTTAGCATAGACTTATCAGGACAAAAAAATGGATTGTTGCTAATTATTTTTTCATCCCATTTACTGGTATCACATCCTAAAATACCTAATTGTGTAACAGCACCTGAAATTTTAAAATTTCTTCCTAATTTATTTTCTAAAACTTTATTAGCGATTGCACCTGCAGCTACTCTTGCGGCTGTTTCCCTTGCAGATGAACGACCACCCCCTCTGTAGTCTCTAATTCCATATTTTTTAAAATAAGTAAAATCAGCATGTCCTGGTCGAAATTTGTTTTTAATATTTCCATAATCTTTTGAACGCATATCTTCGTTGTAAATGATAAGAGATATTGGAGTTCCAGTTGTTTTTCCCTCAAAGACACCAGATAAAATTTGAACTTTATCACTTTCTTTTCTCTGAGTGGTAAACTTTGATTGTCCGGGCTTTCTTTTATCTAGAAATTTTTGAATATCTTTCTCATCTAAGCTTATTAAAGGTGGACATCCATCAACAATACACCCAATTGCAGGTCCATGTGACTCTCCCCATGTAGTGAAACGAAATAACTTTCCAAAAGTATTAAATGACATTATTTATATTGTATAGATTATTTTGTTTAAATTATGAATCAAAAAAACTCACTTGGACTTAATATATGTTTTATGGATCTTGCTGATCCTATAGAATTATTTGACAAATGGTATGAGGAAGCAAAAAAATCAGAAATTAATGATCCAAATGCAATTGCTTTAGCTACATCTAGTTTAAATAATGTTCCTTCAGTAAGAATGGTTTTGATGAAAGAATTTAATGAAAAAGGATTTGTTTTTTACACAAATTTAAATAGCCAAAAAAGTAGAGAGATAAAAGAAAATCCAAATGCCTCAATGTGTTTTCATTGGAAGTCTCTTTTGAGACAGGTAAGAATTAATGGAATTATTGAACCTGTAGATGATAAGCAAGCTGACCAATATTATAATTCAAGAGGCTACGAAAGTAGAATAGGTGCCTGGGCTTCTAAACAAAGCACTGTTTTAAATAATAGAAATGAATTGTTTGAAGCAATTTCTAAGTTTAAAGAAAAATTTAAAGAAAAAGAAAATGTTCCAAGACCATCTCATTGGTCAGGATGGAATTTAATTCCTAATAGTATTGAGTTTTGGTTAGATGGTGAAAGCAGAATTCACGAAAGATTAAAATATCAAAAAGATGTTGAAGGAAAATGGATAAAGACTTTATTAAGTCCTTAAAAATTTCTCTCTAAACTAAAAGAAGTTAATTCCTGAAATATCTGTTTTTCTTTTGTGTCATTAAAAGCGCTCAAAGAATTTGATGCCAAGTTTATATAATGATCAGCTTTTTTATAACATTCATTAATTATTTTATTAGTTTTTATCAAACTTAAAATATAATCTAGATCATTATTTGATCTTTCTTCAGATTTAAACATTTTGGTTAACTTGTTTTTTTCTGTTTCATTAATTTTTTGAAACAATAATATTACTGGGAGGGTAATTTTTCCTTCAAAAAAATCTTTACCAAGTTTTTTACCAAACATTTTTAAATCTGAATTATAATCTAGCGTATCATCTGCAATTTGAAATGTTAGTCCAAGATTTCTTCCATAAAATTCAAGTGCATCTTTTTTTTTATCATCAACATCAGCTAATATTGCCCCCACCTTTGTGGATGCTGAAAAAAGTTCTGCTGTTTTTGCTGTAATAATTTTTAAATAAGTATCTTCAAGCATATCTATCTCTGTTTGATGTTGAAGTTGCAATACTTCACCTTGAGCTATTTTAGAAGATGTAGAGGATAAAAGTTTTAAAATTTCAAGATTACCATCCTCAACCATCATTTCAAAACATCTACTCAGCAAATAGTCACCAATTAATACTGATGAGTGATTTCCCCAAATTTTATTAGTAGTATCTTTACCTCTTCTTAAAAGACCATTATCAATTACATCATCATGCATTAATGTTGCACTATGTATCAATTCTACACAAGCAGCTAGATTGATATCTCTTGATCCTTTTGTGTAACCACATAATTTTGCAGATCCTAGTGTCAGTAAAGCTCTTAATCTTTTTCCACCAGTTTTAATATGGTAGTCAGTCATTTCCTGAACTAATTGCACATCACTACTTAGTTTTGATTGAATTTTTTCTTCAACAAGTACCAGTTTATCTTCAACAGAGTTTTTTAGTTGAAAGTAGGAATTATTTATTTGTTTTTTTAGTTGTATTACTGATCCCATATGTCTCAAATTAGTACATAAGCATTTTATATTTTACTTATCAATTGACGCACCCATTTCTTCAATTATAAGTAGTCTTTATTTACAATCAAAAATTCTATAAGGAATAAACATGTTCTCTTTTTTTAAAAAGAAAAAAATTATACCTCATATCAAGTTAAATGGAATTATTGGAAATGCTGGAAAGTTTAAGCAAGGTATTGATTTTGCAGGACAAGAAGAATTAATAGAGAAAGCATTTTCTATTAAAAAAGCCTTATGTGTAGCAATTTCAATTAATTCACCAGGAGGCTCACCAGTTCAATCTCATCTAATTTACAAATTTATTAGGGCTCAAGCAAAAAAAAATAAAAAAAAAGTTATTGTTTTTGCCGAGGATGTTGCGGCCTCAGGTGGGTATTTAATAGCTTGTGCGGGAGATGAAATTTATGCAAATTCTAGTTCAATTATTGGATCTATAGGAGTTATTTATTCATCTTTTGGTTTTACTGAACTTATTAAAAAAATTGGTATTGAAAGAAGAGTTCACACAGCAGGAAAAAACAAAAGTACACTTGATCCTTTTTTAGAGGAAAAAAATGAGGATATAGAAAGATTAAAAAATATTCAATTAGACCTTCATAAAGATTTTATTAATGTTGTTGAAGAAAGCCGAGGTGAAAAATTAAATAAAAATGAAATAGAATTGTTTTCAGGAGAGTTTTGGTCAGGTAGCAAGGCTAAACAACTTGGCTTAATTGATGGTATTGGAGATGCTAATGAAATATTAAAAGATAAATTTGGTGAAGATGTAGTTATCAAAAAATTTGAAAAATCTAAAGGTTGGTTAAGTAAAAAATTATCATCTTCAAATCACAATCTAGATCAAATCGTTAATACACTAGAGGAGAGATCTATTTGGCAAAGATATGGCTTCTAAAGAAAAAAAAAAATCTGATAAAATTTTATCTTTTCAAGAAACAATAATAAATTTACAAAAGTATTGGGGAAAACAAGGATGTGTAGTTTTACAACCGTATGATATGGAAGTAGGTGCTGGTACTTTTCATCCAGCAACAACACTGCGCTCACTTGGAACAAAACCTTGGAAGGCTGCTTATGTACAGCCATCTAGAAGACCAACGGATGGTCGATACGGTGAAAATCCTAATAGACTGCAACATTACTATCAATTTCAGGTAATTATTAAACCATCACCAGAAAATATAAAAAAATTATATTTAAATAGTTTATCAGCAATAGGTATAAATCATGATGAACATGATATTAGATTTGTAGAGGATGATTGGGAAAGTCCAACTTTAGGAGCAGCAGGTTTAGGTTGGGAAGTTTGGTGTGATGGAATGGAAATTACACAATTCACTTATTTTCAACAAATGGCTGGATATGAATGTAAGCCTATATCTGTAGAGCTTACTTATGGACTAGAGAGAATCTGTATGTTCACTCAACAAAAAAAAAATGTCTATGATTTAATTTGGAATAATGAAGGAGTTACTTATAGAGAAGTTTTTCATCAATCAGAAAAAGAATTTTCTGCATATAATTTTGAGCATGCTAATACAGAAAATCTTTTTAAAATTTTTGATATGTATGAAAATGAGGCTAATGCATTAGTTGAAAAAAAATTATCTCTTCCAGCTTATGACCAATGTTTAAAAGCTAGTCATGTGTTTAACATATTAGATGCAAGAGGTGTAATTAGTGTAGCTCAAAGAGCAGGTTATATTGCAAAAATTAGAGATATCACCAAAGCAGCTGCTGGAATTTGGTTAGATAGTCAGAGTTAAATGTCAGAATTTTTTTTAGAATTATTTAGTGAGGAAATACCTTCGTCTTTACAAACAAATTTAAGGACAGATTTATTAAATGCTTTTAGAGATCTATTTCAAAAAAAATCAATAAAATTTAAAAATAGTGCAGCATATTCAACACCAAATAGATTAATCATCCTGTTCGAAGCTTTAGAGAAAGAGATAACCTTGAAATCTGAAGAAATTAAAGGGCCTAGTATTAAAGCGCCCAATGAAGCTTTAGAAGGTTTTTTAAGGTCAAATAATCTTGATAAGAATAAAGTTTATAAAAAAAAAACTGATAAAGGTGAATTTTACTTTTATAAAACATCTTCTAAAAAAATAAATACTCATTCAGTATTAGAGTCCTCAATTCCTGAAATTTTAAAAAAAATCCAATGGAAGAAATCAATGAAGTGGGGAAATTTTGAATTAAATTGGGCACGTCCACTCAAATCAATTTTAGCAGTTCTCGATAAAAAAAAGATTAGTTTTAATTTTGGTCATTTAAAATCATCAAATATTACTTTTATTGATAAAGAATTTGAGGATAAAACAAAAATATTTTTAGATTTTAAAACTTATAATAATTTTTTTAAAAATCAGAATGTATTGATTGATCAAGATCAGAGAAAAAAATTTATTGAAGACAATCTTCAAAAAATTTCAAAAATAAAAAAAATAAATTTTGAAAATAATGGAAAATTATTAGATGAAGTTGTTAATTTGATAGATAATCCAAATCTTTTAATCTGTGAATTTGATAAAAAATTTTTAAATATACCTAAAGAAATTCTAACTATCACTATGCAATATCATCAAAAATATTTTCCAAGTTATGATATCAAAGGCAATATAACAAATGAGTTTATAGTAATAGCCAATAAAAAAGATTCAAAAGGATTAATCAAAATTGGTAACGAAAGAGTTGTAGAAGCAAGATTAAGTGATGCTGAGTTTTTTTGGAATAAAGACAAATCTCAAAATTTAGTTAAAAGTGTAAGTAAACTTAAAAATATAAATTATTTTAAAGGTTTAGGTTCATATTTTGACAAAGTTCAAAGAATGAGAAAACTTGGCGGTATGATTTCTGATGAGCTACTAATAAGTAAAGAAAAAGTAGAACTTTCAGCATCAATATCTAAAGTGGATTTACTCTCCGATTTAGTTGGTGAATTTCCTGAGCTTCAAGGTGTTATGGGAGGTTATTTCGCTGAAGCCCAAGGTTTTGATAAAGATATTGCTCAAGCAATTAGTGAACAGTATTTACCAATTGGTTTAGAGTCTCAATTACCTAAAAAACCATTTAGTGTAGCTTTATCTGTCTCAGATAAAATAGATACATTAGTAGGTTTTTTTGGAATTAACCAAAAACCAACAAGCTCAAAAGATCCTTATGCTCTAAGAAGATTAGCTTTAGGTATAATCAGAACTATAGTTGAAAATAAAAAAGACTTCAAAATTAGAGGATTAATAGATTACTCAGTTAATTTATATCTTGAGCAAGGTTTTGAGTTTTCTAACAAAAATTTACAAAAAGAATTACAGGAATTTTTAATGGAACGTCTTAGATATTATTTAAAGGAAAAAAAAATTAGACAAGATATTGCAGAGTCTTGTACCAGTGTTTTTAATATTGATAATTCAGTAATAATTTTTAGAAAAGCACATTGCTTGAATAAAGTAATAAATAAACCAATCGGAAAAGATATAATCGCTAGTTACAAAAGAGCTTACAGTATTCTTGATAGTGAGCAAAAAAATAGCAAATTAGATCTATCGAATACAACTGACCCTGGTATTTTTAAATCAGATTTTGAGAAGAATTTATTTAAAAAAATTAATGAACTTAGAAAATATTTCTCAAGCATTAACAAAGACGAGGATTTTGATCAATCGTTAGCTAATTTAGCTGGTGCAAAAAAATTAGTGTTTGAATTTTTTGATAATGTAATTGTGAATGAAGAAGATCAAAGTATTAAAAAAAATCGATTGGAACTAATACAAATGTTATGTAAAACCTTCGAAAATTATACAAATTTTTCAGTGATAGAGGCAAATTAGTGAATAAATTAATTTTAAATTTCAAATCCAAGGAAATTAAAAAAATAAAAAATGTAAAAAATTTTTTGGGTGGTAAAGGGGCTAATCTTTCTGAGATGGGTAGAATGGGCCTGCCTGTGCCTCCTGGATTTACTATTTCCACTAAAGTTTGTGAAATTTTTTATAAAGATAAAAAAAAACTTAATTCAAATTTAATTAGTCAGATAAAAAAAGAACTTAAGATTATCGAAAAAGATGTAAATAAAAAATTTGGTGACTTAAAAAATCCTCTACTTTTATCAGTAAGATCAGGTGCTAGAGTTTCAATGCCAGGAATGATGGATACTATTTTAAATCTTGGCTTAAATGATAAAACAGTGGATGCATTAGCTAAAAAAACATCAAACGGTAGATTTGCAAAAGACAGTTATCGAAGGTTTATTCAAATGTATGGCAATGTAGTCATGGGTGTAGATGGATATCATTTTGAAGAATTAATTGAAAACTATAAACTTACTAAAGGTGTACTGTTAGATACTGATCTTGATGAAAGTGATTGGGATGGTCTAATTAGTGATTTCAAACGAACTATTAAAAATAATGCTAAAAAAGAATTTCCCCAAGATGTTTTTGAACAATTGTTAGGTGCAATTAGTGCAGTATTTTTATCTTGGGAAAGTAATAGAGCTAAAGTTTATAGAAAATTAAATCAAATTCCTTCTGAATGGGGAACAGCTGTAAATGTTCAGTCTATGGTTTTTGGAAATATGGGAGAAGATTGCGCAACAGGAGTTGTGTTTACAAGAAACCCATCAGATGGCTCCAAT
Source organism: Candidatus Pelagibacteraceae bacterium (assembly GCA_038124805.1). GTDB lineage: Bacteria > Pseudomonadota > Alphaproteobacteria > Pelagibacterales > Pelagibacteraceae > Pelagibacter. Next base: position 1,601 of record JAYPCR010000004.1, on the reverse strand, counting down.
GAGATTTATGGAGAATATTTAATCAACGCTCAAGGTGAAGATGTAGTTGCTGGAACTAGAACCCCTCAGTACATAACAAAAAAAGCAAGACAAGCAGCAAAAGTAAAAGCCCCTTCAATGGAAGAGTCGATGCCAAGTGTCTACAGGGAGCTTTATAAAATTTTAAAGAAATTAGAAAAACATTATAAAGATATGCAAGATGTTGAATTTACAGTTGAGAATAAAAAACTGTGGATGCTCCAGACTAGATCAGGAAAAAGAACAGCAAAATCTGCAGTAAAAATTGCTGTTGATATGGTTAATGAAAAACTTATTTCTAAACAAGAAGCTATTTTAAGAATTGATCCAAATTCATTAGATACTTTATTACACCCAACTCTTGATGAAAAAAGTTCAATTGATGTTATCGCTAATGGATTGCCAGCATCTCCTGGAGCAGCTAGCGGAAAAGTAGTTTTTACATCAGAAGAAGCTGAAAGACTAAACGCTATGATGCAAGATACAATATTAGTAAGAGTAGAAACATCTCCTGAGGATATTCAAGGAATGCATGCAGCAAAAGGTATTTTAACTGCTAGGGGTGGCATGACCAGTCATGCTGCAGTAGTTGCAAGAGGAATGGGAAGGCCTTGCGTTTCAGGTTCAAGTGAAATTGATATTAATTATGATAACAAAACTTTTAAAACTTCATCAATAGAAGTTAAAGAAGGAGAGATTATTACAATTGATGGATCTACTGGTAGAATTATTCTAGGCAGTGTGCCAACTGTTAAACCTGAAATATCAGGTGATTTTTCAAAATTAATGTCTTGGGCTGATAGTTTTAGAAAATTAAAAGTTAGAACAAATTCTGAAACTCCAAAGGATACAAAAACTGCTAGAGACTTTGGTGCTGAAGGTATTGGTCTTTGTAGAACTGAACATATGTTTTTTGATGAAGAAAGAATTTTATCTGTAAGAGAAATGATATTGTCAAAAACAGTTGAGGATAGAGCAAAAGCTTTAAGTAAATTATTACCACATCAGAAAAAAGATTTTATTGAAATTTTTAAAATTATGAATGGTTTGCCAGTAACTGTAAGATTATTGGATCCTCCTTTACATGAGTTTTTACCTAGAACAGATAAAGAAATTAAAGAAGTTGCAGATGCAGTAGGTTTATCTATTTCTGAAGTTAAATCTAGAATTGATGAGTTACATGAACAAAATCCAATGCTAGGTCATAGAGGTTGTCGACTTGGAATTTCATTTCCTGAGATTTATGAAATGCAATGTAGAGCTATCTTTGAAGCATTGTGTGAATTGAAAAATAAAAAAATTAAAGCTGCATTTCCAGAAATAATGATCCCTTTAGTTTCAACTGAAGCTGAAATTAAAATCATGAAAGATCTTGTGATAAGAATTGCACAAGAAGTTCAAAAACAAAATAAAGTCAAAATAGATTATATGGTTGGAACAATGATTGAATTACCAAGAGCAGCAATTAAAGCTAAAGAAATTGCTAAACATGCTGAATTTTTTAGCTTTGGAACTAATGATTTAACTCAAACTACTTTTGGAATCAGTAGAGATGATAGTGGAAAATTTTTAAATGATTATTT
>JAYPCR010000003.1:0-49384 GCA_038124805.1 Candidatus Pelagibacteraceae bacterium | reverse complement strand
TATCAACTATTGCTTTTTTTAATACAGGCGTACCATCAACCGCTGTATATTTTGTGTCACCATCTCTAATAGCTTTAATTGCAGCTTCTTTTATATTGTCTGGAGTATCAAAATCTGGTTCTCCAGCTCCTAAACCTATAACATCTTTGCCTGCCGCTTTAAGTTCTCTAGCTTTTTGAGTTACTGCTATAGTTGGCGATGGTTTAATTTTATTTAGGTTATTAGATATAATGCTCATTGAAATATAATTTTATTAAACTAGTTTTATAGATAATGCAGAATACATATCAAGATTTAATTACAGAAATACAGAGTAAAAATCCACAGATTCACTCTAAGTTAGAAGGTGGAAAAAAGTTTAAATTTGCTTCTAATTTTAAGCCTGCAGGTGATCAACCTAATGCAATTAAGCAGTTAGTAGAAGGAGCTAATACCAATAAATTAAATCAAGTATTATTAGGAGTAACTGGTTCTGGAAAAACTTTTACTATGGCAAAAGTTATTCAAGAAACAAATCGACCTGCATTAATACTTGCTCCAAATAAAACTTTAGCAGCTCAACTTTATGGAGAGATGAAATCATTCTTCCCAGAAAACGCAGTAGAATATTTTGTTTCGTATTATGATTATTATACGCCAGAAGCTTATGTACCAAGATCAGATACCTATATTGAAAAAGAAGCATCTATAAATGAACAAATAGATCGTATGAGGCACTCAGCAACAAGATCTCTATTAGAAAGAGATGATGTAATTATTGTTTCAAGTGTATCTTGTATTTATGGCTTGGGTTCTGTTGAAGCATACAGCAAAATGACTTTAAGTCTTAAAAAAGATTATGATTATAATAGAGAACAATTAATTAAGTCTTTAGTAGCTTTACAATATAAAAGAAATGATCAAAATTTTTATCGAGGAACCTTTAGAGCAAGAGGTGAATATTTAGAAATTTTTCCATCACATCTTGAGGATCGAGCTTGGCGGTTAAGTCTTTTTGGTGATAAACTGGAAACAATCGAAGAGTTTGATCCGCTTACAGGAGATTTAATTAAAGAACTAGATGTAATTAAGATTTATGCAAATAGTCACTACATAACTCCAAAACCTACTTTGGAACAAGCTATTGTACAAATTAAAAGAGAACTTGAAATTACTCTTAAAAAACACCGGTCAGAAAACAAATTACTGGAAGCACAAAGACTTGAAGAAAGAACAAAATTTGATTTAGAAATGATAGAAGCAACCGGTTCGTGTGCTGGTATTGAAAATTATTCTAGATTTTTATCTGGAAGAAAACCTGGTGAGCCACCTCCTACCCTATTTGAATATTTTCCAGATAATACTTTAATCTTTGTTGATGAGTGTCATGTAACTGTACCTCAATTAAATGGGATGTATAAAGGAGATAGATCTAGAAAAAGCACATTAGCAGAATATGGTTTTAGATTACCATCATGTATGGATAATAGACCTCTTAAATTTGAAGAATGGGATGCTATGCGAACCCAAACTGTTTTTGTCTCTGCCACCCCTGGTCCTTGGGAATTAAAACAAGTTGATGGAAAATTTGTTGAACAAGTCATTAGACCAACTGGGTTGATTGATCCTCCAGTTGAAATTAGACTAGCAAAAAATCAAGTAGATGACTTGATGCATGAGTGCATGAAAACTGTTGAAAAAAATTATCGAGTATTAGCTACTACATTAACAAAAAAAATGGCTGAAGATCTAACAGAATACCTTCATGAAAATGGAATAAAAGTTAGATATATGCACTCTGATATTGATACCCTTGAAAGGATCGAAATCATGAGAGACTTGAGACTAGGTGTTTTTGATGTTCTGGTTGGTATTAATTTATTAAGAGAGGGATTAGATATTCCAGAATGTGCTTTAGTTGCAATTCTTGATGCTGATAAAGAAGGATTTTTAAGATCTGAAACATCTCTAATTCAGACAATTGGAAGAGCTGCCAGAAATATAGATGGTAAGGTGATACTTTATGCTGATAAAGAAACAAACAGTATTAAAAACGCAATTAAAGAAACTAATAGAAGAAGGGCTATTCAATTAGCCTACAACAAAAAACATAATATCGATGCCACGACTATTAAAAAAGAAATTGGAGATGTGCTAGAGAGTGTATATGAAAAAGATTATGTAAAAGTTGGAACAGATGAAAATATTGGAGGAAACTTAAAAAAACATCTAAAAGTACTAAACAAACGAATGAAAGAAGCTGCAACAAATCTCGAATTTGAGGAAGCGGCAAAAATAAGAGATGAAATTAGAAAATTAGAGGCAACTGATCTTGAAATTGTTTTAAATCCTAAAATTAAACAATATAACTTAAGCAATAAAGTTTATCCTAAAGGAAGATCAACAATGGGGCTACCTGGGACAAGAGCTCAAAAAGGTAAAAAAAAATGGAAGCAAATAAGATAATTATTACTGGAGGAGCCACAAGAATTGGTGCTGCTATTGCTAAAAAATTAGCTAAAGATGGTACTGAAATTGTTATTCACTATTTTAAATCTAAATCTACAGCCGAAAAGTTAAAAAAAGAACTAACTCATAAGAAAGCTAAAATTTATTTGGTTCAAGGAGATTTAAGTAAAGAACCAGATGTTAATAAACTTGTAAAATTTGCTAAATCAAAATTAGGTTATTTTGACTGTTTAGTTAACAATGCATCATTATTTGAAAATGATAAATTAGAAAATTTTAATACAGATAGCTGGGGTCATCATCTCAGAACTAATTTAAGAACCCCTGCTCTACTATCAAAAGAGTTCTCAAAAAATATTAAAGGAAAAAATAATAATATAATTAATATTATAGACCAAAGAGTTTTTAAATTAACTCCATTTTTTTTTTCTTATACAATTAGTAAAACAGGACTTTATACATTGACCAAAACTAGTGCCATGAGCTTAGCACCCAAAATCAGAGTTAACGGAATTGCTCCTGGTCCAACTTTACAAAATAAAAGACAAAGTGATAAACATTTTAAAAAACAATATCGTGCAACCTTATTAAAAAGACAGGTTGATGTAGAAGAAATTTGTAATGCTGTAGAATTTTTTATAAAAAATAAATCTATAACTGGTCAAGTTCTTGCAATTGATAGTGGTCAAAGTTTAAATTGGCAAACCCCAGATATAATCGGAACAAATGAATGAAAAAAAATAATTCTCTTAAAATAATTAAAATAGAAAAAGATAAAAACTTATTTAACTATGAAAAAAAAATTTTAATAAAAGAATTATTACTAGAGTTAAAACTTGGATATTATGATTTTGAAAAAGAAAAACCCCAAAAAGTAAAATTTAGCCTTGAAATTGACTATGAAGATAAAAAACCAACTAATGATAAAGATATTAAATCGATAGTAAATTATGGAACTGTAGTGAAATTAATCACTAAACTGGTTAAAAAAAAACATTACAACTTCCTTGAAACACTAGCTGAAGATGTATTTGATGAGTTATTTAAAGACAGAAGAATTGGTAAAATTTTGCTTAAAATAGAAAAGTTAGAGATATTAAAAGAGTGTGCGTCTGTTGGTATTCAAATTACCAAAAAAAGAAGTCATGAAAAGTTCTGATTTAGGAAAAGAAGTAATTAAAAAAGAGCTCCCACTGATACCTAAAAGCCCAGGAGTTTACAAAATGCTAAACCATAAGGGTGACATTCTTTATGTTGGAAAAGCTAAAAACCTACCCAATCGACTAAAAAGCTATGTTGCTGAAAAAAATCACATTATCCGAACTGAAAGAATGTTGTCACAAACGTTTAAGCTTGAAATAACGACTACAGCTAATGAGAGCGAAGCCTTACTTTTAGAGGCTAATTTAATTAAAAAACATAAGCCTAAATTTAATATTTTGCTTAAAGATGATAAATCTTTTCCATTTATATTCATTAGCAACAAAGATAATTGGCCTCAGGTAACAAAGCATCGAGGAAAAAAAGAAAAGGATGGATTTTATTTTGGCCCCTTTGCATCTGCTGGATCTGCAAATTGGACAATAAAAATGTTGCAAAAAGTTTTTCAACTTAGAATCTGTGATGAAAGCACTTTTAAAAATAGAGAAAGACCATGCATTCTTTACCAAATTAAAAGGTGTTCTGCTCCATGCGTAAATTATATTGACCAAATTGATTATAAAAAATCAGTAGAGGATGCAATTCAATTTGTATCAGGAAAATCAAGAGAAATTCAAAAAAGCTTATCTAAACAAATGGAAGAAGCGAGTGAAAAATTAGATTTTGAGAAAGCTTCAATTTTTAGAGATAGAATTAAATCACTTAATATTATTCAATCTTCACAAAGAGTAAATGAAGCAAATCTAATTGAGGCTGACGTGATAGCTGCATATAAAGAATCAGGAAAAACGTGTATTCAAGTATTTTTTTATCGTGCAAAACAAAATTGGGGAAACCAATCATATTTTCCAAAACATGATCCTGATCAAAGTGTTGAGGAAATTATGTCCTCTTTCATAATGCAGTTTTATGAAAATAAAAGTGTTCCTAAATCAATCATCATTAATCTTGATATAAAAGATAAAAAACTTATCGAGGAGACTTTAACTCAAAAAGAAAACAATAGTATTATTATCACTATTGCAAAAAAAGGAACTAAAGCAAAAGTAGTTTCACTAGCAGAAAAAAATGCAAAAGAAGCTTTAAATAGAAAAATTTATGAAACAAATAACAATAAAAGTCTCTTTGAGGGAATCATTAAAAAATTTGAGCTTAAAAATAATATTAATTTAATTGAAGTGTATGATAACAGTCATATTCAAGGAACAAATAGTATTGGTGCAATGGTAACTTTTGGAGAAGATGGTTTTGTTAAAAAAAGATATAGAAAATTTGATATTAAAACAAAAGGTGCTGAACAAGATGATTTTGCAATGCTTAAAGAAGTTCTGACAAGAAGATTTAAAAGAGCAATGTTGGAAAGTGGAAATTATCTCTCTCTTCCAGATTTAATATTAATTGATGGTGGTAAAGGTCAGTATTCATCTGCAAAAGACGTTTTAGATGAATTTGGGCTTCACGATTTACCTATGATTGCTATTGCCAAAGGTAAAGATAGAAATAGTGGAAATGAAACATTCTTTTTTAATGGTAAAACTTTTAAATTTGAAAGAAATGATCCTACTTTATTTTTCTTACAAAGACTAAGAGATGAAGCACATAGATTTGCAATTACTTCTCATAGAGCTAAAAGATCAAAGAGTCTTAAAAGATCTCTTTTAGATCAAATATCTGGAATTGGAGCTATTAGAAAAAGAGCATTATTAAACCATTTTGGGTCAGCTAGAGCAGTTGAGTCTGCTAGTTTTGATGAAATAAAATCTGTTGAAGGTGTTGAAGAAAAAGTTGCAAAAAAGATATATAACTTTTTTCACGAATAATTATGTTAAAAAAAATTCCAAATATTCTAACTATTGGCAGAATAATAATAGTACCTTTTTTTGTTTTAGCTTACTATCTACCAGGCTTTTATGGTGATTTGACTGCTTTAATTCTTTTTATTGTTGCATCATTTACAGATTTTTTAGATGGAATGTTAGCAAGAATGCTTGGTGAAGAGTCGAAATTAGGAGAGCTACTAGACCCAATTGCTGATAAAATTATAGTTGCTACTGCTTTAATACTTTTGGTAATGGATGGAACAATCAGACACTATGAAGTTATTGCTGCAATTATTATTTTAACAAGAGAAATATTAATTTCTGGGCTAAGAGAATTCTTAGCAAAAGGTAAAATTAAATTACCAGTTTCTAATTTAGCAAAGTTAAAAACAGTCTTACAAATGGTGTCTATTGCACTTCTATTATCAGGTGAAACAGGAAACAAAATAATAAATTTTCAAGACTACAATGCACAGACTATAGGAATAATATTATTATGGTTATCTGCTGCATTAACACTTTTTACAGGCTATGAATATATGCGTAAAGGAATTGACCACGCAATTTCTGAAGATAATAAAGATTAGGCTGCTTTTTTGTTTCTTACCAAAGTTTGATAACTTTCATTAAGATCAATTATTGTATCACAAACTTTAAACTTGTATTCAGCTATTGAAGATACTGGTGTAACTTCAGCAGCAGTACCTGTTAAAAAACATCCTACAAAATTAGACAATTCTGTAGGTTTAATTTTTCTCTCATTGACTTTAATATTTTTAGATCGAGCTATTCCAATAACAGTCCTTCTCGTTATACCGTCTAAAAAGGAATCTGGAATTGGAGTATGCAATTCTCCATTTTTATCTTTAAAAAAAATATTAGCTCCCGTTGCTTCGGCAACATTACCTTCATGATCCAACATTAAAGAATCTGTATAGCCTTGTTTTTCTGCTTCGTGTTTTGATAGTGTACAAATCATATATAAACCTGAAGCTTTTGTGTCCCATGGAATAGTGTTTGGTGCAGGTCTTCTCCAATTTGAAATATTTAGCTTTATTCCTTCTACTTTTAATTTGGGGTCAAAATACGATCCCCATTCCCAGGTAGCAATCGCAACATGTATTTTTGTTTGTTGAGCAGAAATAGCCATCATCTCGCTACCTCTCCAAGCAACTGGTCTTACATATCCATTCTGAACATTTTGTGTTGATATTATTTTATTACAAGCAAGATTAATTTCATCTTCAGTGTATGGAATTTCAAAGCCCATTCTTTGAGCAGAATAAAAAAATCTTTTAGTGTGCTCTTCAAGTTTAAATATTGAGCCGTCATAAACTCTTTCACCCTCAAAAACACAGCTTGCATAATGTAATCCATGACTTAATACGTGAACCTTAACATCTGACCAATCTACTAGGCCACCGTTGTACCATATTTTACCAGATCTTTTATCGTAAGGTATCATGTATGAAAAAATTAAATTATAATCGAAAAATATCTTTGTATCTGCAATATGTCAATATAACTTACCAATAATGAAAGAACTTTTATATTTAAAAGATGATCAGTTAAAAGACTTGATCGAAAAATTGTTTGTTAGTTATAGGGAAACATTTTCTGACTCTAAAAAGGTTTTGGATAAATATAAAATTGGTATTGCCCATCATAAAGTAATTCACTTACTTTCAATGTATGACGGTATATCTATTTCTGATCTTCTAAAACGACTAAAAGTCACAAAACAAAGTCTTAATCGAGTACTTAAAGATCTAATAAAACTAGAGATCTTAAACTTTAAAAAAAATGATCAGGATACCAGAATTAAACATGTCTACTTAAATGAAAATGGGAAAAAAATTTTTAATGAAATTTTTGAAATACAAAAAAAAAGAATTTATAACGCTTTATTAAAATCAAGTTCAGAAGAAGTAATTAATTTTGATAATGTTTTAAATAGAATTATCAATGAATAAGTTTATTGCACATATTTTAGTTGTTGATGACGATGATGGTATCAGAGAGTTAGTAAAAAAATATTTAAATGAAAATAATTTTTTAGTTTCAACTGCTGCTGATGCTGAAAATGCCACTGAAAAAATAAAAATAATTAAATTTGATCTAATCATTCTAGATATAATGATGCCAGGTAAAAATGGTTTAGAATTTATAAGAGATAATAAAAATAAACTTGATACACCGATAATACTATTAACCGCAAAAGGTGAGGCAGAGGAGAGAATTGAAGGACTTGAAATTGGTGCTGATGATTATTTACCAAAACCATTTGAGCCAAAAGAATTAATATTAAGGATTAAAAATATTTTAAATAAAACTAAAAAGAAAGATCTTAAAAGAGTAATAGAATTTGAAAATATAAAAATTGACCTTAATAAACTTTTGATTTTTAAAAATAATAAAGAATTTAAAATTAATAACACTGAAAAGACTATACTTGAAAAAATGATTAATAGTCCTGGTACTACCTTTTCAAGAGAGAGCATTGGTTCATTAATAAATTTAGATAAAGAGAGGTCAATTGATGTAATCATTACTCGTTTAAGAAAAAAAATCGAAATTGATCCTAAAAATCCTAAATATTTACAAACTATCAGAGGAGCAGGATATGTTTTATGGATTGAATAAATTTGTAAAAAATTTACTTCCTAAACGATTATTTTATAGAGCTTTATTGATTGTAGCAGTTCCAGTAATTGTTCTTCAGTTGGTAGTGACTGTAGTTTTTTTTGATAGTCTTTGGATTAAAACTAATAAAGGAATGACGAAAGCTCTAATAAATGAAATTAGCACTTTTGTTCAAGTTTATGATCAAGAAAAATTTAACAAAAATGATCTGACAAATCTTTTTTCTTCATACTTAGATTTAAATATTGAATTATTACAAAATCAAAAAATTCAAGATCAATATTCTGAACGTTGGTTTAGTCCTATAGACAGAAGTCTAAGAAGAGAATTAAAAGAAAAATTTGGTTCTGGAAAGTTTTGGTTTAGTACCACAAATTATAAAGAACTTATTGATATAAGAATTAAATATGAAACTGGTTATTTTAAATTTTTAATTCATAAAGATAGAGTAACCAGTTCTACAGCAAGAATTTTTGCCTTATGGATTACTGTTCCAGCAATAATAATGGTTATTATATCATTAATTTTTCTAAAAAACCAAACAAGGCCAATTACTAATCTTGCACGTGCAGCTGAAAAATTTGGAAAAGGTGAAGAAGTTGAAGAGTTTAAACCTTCAGGGGCCTCAGAAATTAGGCAAGCAGGATATGAATTCGATAAAATGAGAAAAAGAATTATTAGACACTTAAACCAAAGGTCTGAAATGCTTTCTGGTATTAGCCATGATTTAAGAACTCCTCTAACTAGAATGAAACTTCAATTAGCTTTTATTAAAGACGAGAAATTAGCTAAAAAATTATCAGAGGATATTAATGAGATGGAAAAAATGCTTAATGAATACTTGCAGTTTACAAGTTCAACTTATAAAGAAAAAGATGAAATTTTTAACCTTTCAGAGTTAATAGATTTAATAATAGAAAAATATAATAACAAAAATATATCAAAAAATTTAATACCAAGAGTTTATTTAAATGGAAGAAAAAATTTAATTCAAAGATGTTTAAATAACCTGATAGATAATTCAATTAAATATGCCAAAAAAATTAACATTGAGTTATTGAAAAAAGAAAACAGTCTTTTTATTAAAATTGATGATGATGGACCTGGAATACCTAAAAGTGAATATGACAATGTATTTAAACCTTTTTATAAAATTGATAAAGGTAGAGCGGATGCAAAAGCTAGTGTTGGTTTAGGTTTATCGATTGCATCTGATATCATAAGATCTCATGGAGGAAATATAAAATTAGAAAAATCTAAAATGAATGGTCTTAGTGTTAAGATTTTTTTACCCGTTTAGAATATTTTTTCTTTTTAATACTCGTTTTTTCTATAATTTTTTCTAAATTTTCGACTCTCTTAGCAAGTATATCAAATTCATCTTTACTAGTTAATTTCATTTTAAAAACTATCTCATCTCTTTTGGACCTTAGGATATTTAATAATTCAGTACCCACATCTTTAGATGACATTAGACCTTGCTCAACGAGCTTTGCAAGTTTATCAATTACAAATTTGGAGTTTTTCATATATTTATTTATAAACTTCATATACTTTATAATTATTATTTAAAATGTTCATTAATAATTTTGACCCAGTTGCTTTTCAATTTTTTTCATTTGAGATACGATGGTATTCACTTGCATATATAGTTGGAATTTTAATTGGTTGGTTTTTAAGCAAAAAAATTTTTATTTCTGACAACCAGATAAAAGAAAAATTCGATGATTATATTACCTATTTGATTTTAGGAATAATAATTGGTGGAAGGCTAGGATATGTGTTTATTTATAATTTTGATTATTATCTAAATAATCCAATTGAAATAATCAAAATTTGGCAAGGAGGCATGTCTTTTCACGGTGCTGTTTTGGGTATTATTATTTCAAGTTTATTATTTGGTAAAATAAATAATCATAATTCTTTTTACTATATGGATATAGTTGCAATAGTAGCCCCAATAGGTATCTTTTTTGGAAGAGTTGCAAATTTTTTAAATTCAGAACTTTATGGCAACACAACAAATGTTCCCTGGTCAGTAAAATTTATTCAAATTGATAATTTGAACAGACATCCCTCTCAACTCTATGAGGCTTTTTTTGAAGGTATAGTATTATTTTTAATCCTTTTATATTTTTACAAAAAAAATTATTTAAGGATACCTGGTAAAATCTCAGGATTTTTTTTATTTTTATACTCTACATTTAGATTTATTTTAGAATTTTTCAGAGCTCCAGATAATCAATTGGGATATTTGATATTTGGTTTAACTATGGGGCAAATAATTAGCGTTGTTTTTTTTACAATAGGATTAGTTTTAATATTATTCAAAAATGAAATTATCCGAACAAGATAGTATTCCTCTAGATAAATTTATTAACTATGCGCTCTATGACAAAGAGATTGGCTATTACATGAGAAACAATCCTTTTGGCAGTAAAGGAGATTTTGTAACTGCGCCTACTATATCCAGACTTTTTTCAGAAATTATAGGAATATGGGTAATTACATTTTGGCAAAGCATTGGGAGACCAGGAAAATTTAATTTAATTGAGCTGGGTGCTGGTAATGGGGAAATGATGGAAGTTATGATTGAAACCTTTAGAAATTTTCCCGATTTTTTTAATTCTTGCCAAATAAAAATTCATGAAAAAAGTAAATTTTTAATTGAAACTCAAAAAAAAAAATTAAACTCTAAAAGAATAATCTGGATAAAGGATTTAAAAAAAATTGATAAGTTGCCATCTATTTTTATTGCTAATGAATTTTTTGATGCGTTACCAATAAAGCAGTTTATTAAAAAAAAAGAACAATGGTTTGAAAGATATGTTGGTTTCAAAAAGAATAAAAGTTTTGAATTTATTGATAAAAAATTTGATATGAAAAACTTTGAAAAAAAAAATAAAATTAATATCTCAAATAATCAAAAAATTATTGAGTATTCTCCTCTTGTGAGAAAATATCTAGAATTAATATCAAATATCATTAAAAAAAATAATGGTGGATTATTAATTATAGATTATGGGTATAATGATTTTAAAATGAAAAATACTTTACAAGGTATTTTCAATCATAAACATATTAATATTTTAGAAAACGTAGGAAATGCAGATATAACTTATAATTTAAATTTTAAATTAATTGAAAAAATTATAAATAAATTAGAAAATTTAAATACAATAATGACCAATCAACGTAAATTTTTGACTAATATGGGCATCCTTAAAAGAGCCGAGATTATAAGTAAAAAAGAAACTTTTTCAAAAAAAGCTGATATTTTTTATAGGGTAAAAAGATTGATCCATGAAAATGAGATGGGTAATCTTTTTAAAGTTATGTTAATTAAAAAAAAAAATAATAAATTTAAAACTGGATTTTAATTGATCTGCTCAAAAAAACTCTCAAAATTAAAAAGTATTAGCCATGGTTTTTTTAATGCTACTGGAGGTAAATCAAAAGGTATTTATAAAAGTTTAAATTGTGGACCAGGATCAAATGATAATCCAAGTGTTGTTAAAAAAAATTTAAATATTGTAAAAAATAAGATTGGAAATACAGCAAAAGATATTTTTCTTCTTCATCAAATTCACAGTAATAAAATAGTATATATTAATAAAAATTATAAGTTTTCAAAAATAAAACCAAAAGCAGATGCAATAATTACAACTCAAAAAAAATTACCTATTGCAGTTTTAACAGCTGATTGTGCACCAGTATTATTATGTGATGATAAAAAAAAAATTATTGCTGCTATCCATGCTGGATGGAAAGGAGCTTATAAGGGAATAATAAATAAAGTAATAAAATTCATGAAAAAAAAAGGATGTAAAACTAAAAATATTGTTGCTGTGATTGGGCCAACAATAAGCTTTAAAAGCTATGAGGTTAAAGAAGATTTTAAAACTAAATTTTTGAAAAGAGCAAAAAATAACAAAGTTTTTTTTAAAATAATAAATAGTAAAATATATTTTAATCTATCAAAATATATACTCAAACAGTTAAAAGATAATAAGATTAAAGATATTGATGTTATTAATAAAGATACTTTTAATGTTAAAAATAATTTTTTTAGCGCAAGAAGAGCTTTAAGTCTAAGCCAAAATGATTATGGTAGAAATATTTCAATAATTATGATTAATTAGGTTATTCAATGAAATTATTATCAGGAAACAGTAATAAACCTTTAAGCAAAAATATTGCTAAATATTTAAAAACTAAATTAGTTAACTCTAGTATAAAAAAATTTTCAGATGGTGAAATTTATATTGAAATAAATGAAAATATCAGAGGTAATAGTATTTTTATAATACAGTCAGTATCATCACCTGCTAATGATAATTTAATGGAACTTCTACTTTGTATAGATGCTTTAAAAAGATCATCTGCAAAAAATATCACTGCAGTAATTCCTTATTTTGGTTATGCAAGGCAAGATAGAAAAGTTGTTCCAAGAACATCTATATCTGCAAAGTTAGTTTCTAATTTAATTACAAAGGCTGGAGCCGATAGAGTTGTAACTGTAGATTTACATGCTGGTCAGATACAAGGCTTTTTTGATATTCCGGTTGATAATTTATTTGCAACACCAATTTTTGCAAGACACGCTAAAAAAAAGATTAAAGGTAAAAATTTAATTTGTGTTGCTCCAGATGTTGGGGGAACTGAAAGAGCACGAGCTTTAGGAAAACTTTTAAATGTTGGCTTGGCAATAGTAGATAAAAGAAGGCCAAAACCTGGTCAATCACAAGTTATGAACGTAATCGGAAATGTAAAAGGAAAAACTTGTATTATTGTAGATGATATTCTCGACTCAGGTGGAACTATTGTTAATGCTGCTCAAGCCTTAAAGGACAGAGGAGCTAAAGAGGTTTTTGTATACATTACCCATGGAGTGCTAAGCGGTGAAGCTGTTAAAAAAATAAAAAATTCAGTTATCAAAAATTTAGTTATTACAGATACTATCGATAATAGTGAAAAAATAAAAAGTGCTAAAAACATTGAAGTTTTATCTATTTCAGCTCTAATGGGCGAGGCTATAAAAAGAATTTCTAATTCCACATCAGTTTCAGATTTGTTTAAATAATTACCTTGAGTTATTTAAGAACTTGGGCTAAAAACCCTTGTTTTTTATGAATTCACTAGAAGCACAGATTAGAACTAACGTCACTAAAGGCGAACTAAATACTTTAAGATCAAATGGTAGTGTTCCAGCTATCGTTTATGGTGGTAAAGAAAATAATATAAAGGTCTCTATATCAAAAAAATTACTAAAGACTCTAATTGAAAGAGAAAACTTTTTATCAAATATAGTGACATTAAATGTAGATGGTAAAACACAAAATGTTTTACCGAGAGAAATTACATACGATGTATTAACTGATGAACCAATCCATGTAGATTTTTTAAGGGTTGTTCCAGGTGTAAAAATTAGAATCGAAGTTCCAGTTCACTTTATTAATCATGATAAATCTCCAGGATTAAAAAGAGGTGGAGTATTAAATATAGTTAGACGTAAAGTAGAATTAAAATGTCCAAGTGAAAAAATACCTGAAAGCTTAACGTTAGATTTAGATGGGATTGATATAGGTGAAAGTTTTAAAATTTCTTCAGTAAAATTAGATCAAGATGTTGTGCCAACTATTCAAGGAAGAGACTTTGTAATTGCAACACTAGCAGCACCTACTGTTATGAAAGAACCTGAAAAACCTGCTGAAGCAGAAGCTGCTGCAGCAACTGATGCACCTGCTGAGGGAGAAAAAGCTGAAAGTGCTGAGGGTGAAGATAAAAAAGCAGCAGAAGAAAAAAAATAATCAAATAGAACTGAAAATCTTTTTCCAAAAAAAATTATGCTATTATTTGTAGGTTTAGGTAATCCAACACCAGACAGTGAAAATAATAGGCACAATGTGGGTTTTAAAATTATTGATGCAATCAATAAGAAATTTGGTCTTTCAAAGCAAAAGCCAAAATTTAAAGGACTTTTAACAACAGGTAATGTTGAAAATGAAAAAGTTTATGCAATTAAACCTCTTACATTTATGAACAATTCAGGAATTTGTATTAGAGAGCTTATCGAATATTTTAAAATTGATGCAGAAGATGTGATCGTTTTTCATGATGATCTTGATATAGAGTTTGGAAAAATTAAAGCAAAATTTGGCGGATCAAGTGCAGGTCATAATGGAATTGAGTCCATAGATAAATTTATTGGCAAAGATTATTCAAGAGTGCGAATAGGAATAGGAAAACCAAAAGATAATATCGAAGTTGCAGATTATGTCTTAAAAGATTTTGATGAAGATGAAATGATAGGGTTAGAAAAAATATCTAAAAACATCACGGACTCAATTTCAATTCTAATCAAAAAAAAATTAGACCTATTTTCAAGTACCGTAAATAATAAATAATGAGTTTCAAGTGTGGGATTGTTGGCTTGCCAAATGTTGGTAAATCAACACTTTTCAATGCACTTACAAATTCAAGTAAAGCACAAGCAGCCAATTTTCCATTTTGTACGATTGATCCAAATGTTGGGGTAGTTCCAGTTCCAGACATAAGATTAGAAAATCTTGCTAAAATTTCACAATCAAAAAAAATTATTAATACTACTATTTCTTTTGTTGATATTGCTGGATTAGTTAAAGGTGCATCTAAAGGCGAAGGATTGGGAAATAAATTTCTATCACACATTAGAGAAGTTGATGCAATAATTCACATGATAAGATGCTTTGACTCTGATGACATTCAAAATGTTAATCCTACAGTAGACCCAATAAGAGATTTGGAAATTATTGAAACTGAAATGATGTTGGCTGATTTAGAGTCAATTCAAAAAAGACTAGAAAAAAGCAATAAAAAGAATGTTGATGAAATACAATTGAAAATTTTGGAGATTGCACTTGATTGTATTAATAATGATAAAGACATCAATATACTTAAAAGCCAATTTGAAAGGAAACAACTCAATCAGAGCGGCTTACTTTCACTTAAACCAAAAATATATGTTTGCAATGTTGATGAACAAAGTGTGCAGAATGGTAATGATTACACTAAAAAATTTATAGAAAAGTTTGGTGAAGAAAACACTATTATCGTCTCGGCTGATATAGAAAATCAAATTAATGAACTAGATATAACTGAAAAAAAAAATTATATGGAAATGATCGGCCTAAAACAAACTGGTCTAAATTCGTTAATCCAAAAAGGTTATCAAATTTTAGAACTCGAAACATATTTTACTTCTGGACCAGAAGAAACAAGAGCTTGGACAATTCAAAAAAACTGTCTCGCACCAAAAGCAGCTGGAGAAATTCACTCAGATTTTGAAAAAGGTTTTATACGAGCTGAAACTGTCTCATACAATGACTTTGTATCAAATAATGGATGGGTTAATTCTAAAACAAATGGTAAAATGAGATTAGAAGGAAAAGACTATATAGTTAAAGATGGTGATGTATTAAACTTCCGTTTCAACACGTGACCATATTTTTTTCATACTAAAGTAAACTAAGATAGTTAAAATAATTAAATATACTATTGCCTTAAATCCTATTTGGTGTCTTGACTCTAAATGAGGTTCTGCTGCCCACATTAAAAAAGTAACTACATCTTTTGATAATTGAATCTGAGTTGCTTCAGTGCCATCATCGTACTCAATAATTCCATCAGATAATGGTTTTGCCATTTTAATTTTATTTCCATACATATACTTGTTGTAGTACACGCCATCATCTAAAGTAATACCTTCAGGTGCTTCTTCGTATCCTTGCAATAGAGAAAAAATATAATCTGCTCCACCGCTTCTTGCTTTTATTAAAACTGACATATCTGGAGGATAAGCCCCACCATTTGCTGCTTGAGCAGCTTTAACATTTTCATAAGGTTTAACAAATTTATCTGATAATTTTCCGGGTCTTGTAAACATTTCGCCATCAGCATTAGGGCCATCAGTAACATCGTAAGAGGCTGCAATTGCTTTCACCGCCTCTTCACTAAACTCTGGACCACCCTTCTCTGCTAAATTTCTAAAACTAACATATTTCATTGAATGACATGAAGCACAAACTTCCTTGTATACTTTATAACCTCTTTGAAGTTGAGCTCTATCAAATTTTCCAAATAAACCTTTAAATGTCCAATCAGTTTTTAAATAATCAGTGTTTTCTGCAGCATTTAATTGAAATGTGCTAAATAAAAAAATAATTAGAAATAAAGATTTTTTAATATTTTTCATTTTAGTTATTTAATCTCTCTATCTTTATTTCTTGCAGTTGTCAGGTTTGGAGATCCACCAAGCACTGGGTCAGTTATACTTAATGGAACTGGTAAAGTTTTTTCTTTAAAGCCCAAAATTGGAAGTATGACTAAAAAATGTAAAAAATAATATCCTGTGGCTACTCTAGCAATTAACAAATACAACCCTTCGGCAGGCATTGCTCCCATGTAGCCTAAAATTAAAACATCAGCTACCAATATCCAATAGAACTGTTTGTACAAAGGTCTAAATACAGCAGACCTAATTTTAGAAGTATCTAACCATGGTAATGCAGCTAATATTAAAATCGCTGACAACATCGCAATAACTCCTAGCAACTTGTCTGGAACTGACCTTAAAATTGCATAAAATGGTAATAAATACCATTCAGGTACAATATGTGCAGGAGTAACCATTGGGTTTGCTTCAATATAGTTATCTGCATGTCCTAAAATGTTAGGGCTATAAAAAACAAAAAATGCAAAAACAATCATAAACATTAATAAAGCAAAACCATCTTTAATCACTATATACGGATGAAATGGTACAGTATCTTTTGATGGTTTTTTAATATCAATTCCAACTGGATTATTATTTCCAGGAACATGTAAGGCCCAAATGTGAAGCACAACTAATCCTAAAATTAGAAAAGGAATTAAATAATGTAATGTAAAAAATCTTGTTAATGTTGGATTGTCAACCGAGTAACCACCCCACAACCATGTAACGATACCTTCACCAACTAATGGAATTGCACTAAATAAATTTGTGATAACTGTTGCTCCCCAAAAACTCATTTGTCCCCATGGAAGCACATAACCCATAAATGCTGCAGCCATCATTAATAGGTAAATCACTATTCCAATAATCCAAATTATTTCTCTTGGTGCTTTATAAGAACCATAAAATAATGATCTAAAAATATGAATATAGACAGCTAGAAAAAACATCGATGCACCGTTTGCATGAATGTATCTTATCAGCCAGCCATAATTTACATCACGCATAATATGTTCAACACTCTCAAATGCCATATCTGCATGAGCTATATAATGCATGGCTAAAGTTAAACCTGTAACTATTTGAGTGATTAGACAAAAAGTAAGAATTCCTCCAAATGTCCACCAATAGTTTAAATTTTTCGGAGTAGGATAATCAGTTAAATGATTTGCTAGAGTTAATAATGGTAACCTATCATTAAACCATTTTCCAACTTTAGATTTTGGTGAGTAGTCATGGTCGCTCATAAATATTTGTTATCCAATTTTTATTGTATTTGAGTTCGTAAACTCATATTGAGGAATTTCCATATTTAATGGAGCTGGACCTTTTCTAATTCTTCCTGAAGTATCATAATGAGATCCGTGGCAAGGACAAAACCAACCTTTATAATCACCCTTATCATTAAGTGGAACACATCCAAGATGAGTACATACACCAAGCATCACTAACCATTCAGGATCTTTTGCTCTGTCCTCATCTTTTTCTGGATGCTTTAAATCTTCCATTTTTACAGCTCTAGCTTCAGCAATTTCCTCTTGGGTTCTTCTTCTAATGAACACTGGTTTACCTCTCCATAAAACTGTAATTGTATTTCCAGGTTTTACTGAACTCACATCAACCTCTGTACTAGCTAGTGCTTTAACAGAAGCATCTGGATTCATTTGATCAATCAATGGCCAAGCAACTGCACCAACACCAACTGCACCTACAGCATATGATGCTGTAAATAAAAAATCTCTTCTTTCTGGTTTTTTATCTGACATCTTTAAATTTTAAGTTAAAACTCATTTAATATATGATTTCTTATAAGAAAAAAGTATTTTTTCTACTGAAAGAATGACACATTATTGATGAACCAAAGACCCAAAATAGCTTTATACGAACCAGATATTCCTCAAAATACAGCAGCGATCATTAGAACATGTGCTTGTTTGGGTGCTAAATTAGAGATTATTGAGCCATGTGGATTTTTATTTAGCGACAAAAGATTTAAACGAGTTGTCATGGATTATATGGATGAAAAAACAATAAAATTTTATCAAAGTTCGGAACATTTTTTTAAGTCAAAGAAAGATGAGAGAATTATTTTAATGACCACAAAAGGGTCAATAAGTTACTCAAAATTTAAATTTGAAACAAATGATACAATTTTATTCGGAAGAGAAAGTGCTGGTGTTCCTGAAAAAATTCATGAAAAGGTTAATCATAGACTTAAAATACCAATGATAAATAATAAAAGATCTTTAAATTTAGCTTCATCCGTTGCTATAATATTGGCTGAAAGTTTAAAACAAACTAATTTGATATAAATGGATTTAGATATTAAAAAAGATTTAGCAAGCAATTGGTTTAAAACTCTTCAGGAAGCAATTTGTTATGACATTAATAATCTTGAAAGTAATAAAATACAATTTTCATCAAAAACTTGGCAAAGAAGTAAAAATAAAGATGAAGGTGGTGGAGAGTATAGAATATTAAAAAATGGAAAAATTTTTGAAAAGGTAGGTGTTAATTTTTCAAAAGTGTATGGTGAGTTTCCCAAAGAATTTCAAAAAAATATTCCTGGTGCAGCTAAAGATCCAAGATTTTGGGCATCTGGTATTTCAGTTGTAATGCATATGAAAAATCCACACATTCCTGCAATGCATTTTAACACAAGATATATTTCTACTACTTATGATTGGTTTGGTGGAGGTATGGATGTGACGCCTTGCATAGAGGATAAAAATGAAAAAAAGAATTTCCATTCAATACTCAAAAAAATGTGTAATCGTCATAATAAAAATTATTATAAAAAATATAAAAAATGGTGTGATGAATATTTTTATTTACCACATAGAAAAGAAGCTAGAGGGATTGGTGGAATTTTTTTTGATTATAAAAAAGAAAATTTTGAAAAAGATTTTAAATTTGTTAGAGATGTTGGTGTAACATTTCAAATGATATTTAATTCAATCATTGAAAAAAAAATAAAAAAGAAATGGACTAATAAAGATAAGGAAATACAATATATTAAAAGAGGAAGATATGCTGAGTTTAATTTACTCTATGATAGAGGAACTAAATTTGGACTTCAAACAGGTGGTAACGTTGAGGCAATATTGATGTCATTGCCACCTATAGCGAAATGGAAATAAAATGGATAAAGAACCTATAACTTTAAATGGTCTTAATAAGTTAAAAGAGGAATTAGTTTACTTAAAAGAAAAAAAAAGACCTGAAATTGTTGCCGCAATATCTGAAGCAAGATCACATGGTGATCTAAAAGAAAATGCCGAGTATCATGCTGCAAAAGAAGAACAATCACATAATGAAGGAAGAATTACTGAAATTAATGATATTATTGCCAGAGCAAACGTAATCGATGTAACTAAAATGACTAATGATGGGAAAGTAATTTTTGGAAGTACAGTTTTCTTAGAAAATTTAGATACAGGAGAAAAAATTAATTATAAAATTGTAGGAAAAGATGAAGCAGATTTAAAACAAAAGCTTATTTACTTTCAATCGCCAATCGGTAGAGGTCTTATAGGTAAAAATAAGAGTGATTTAGTAGAAATTTCAACACCCGCAGGTATTAAAAATTTTGAAATCAAAGATGTTAAGTATATTTAATTTTTAACAATATTTTGAATTTGTTTTTCAGATATTTTAAAATTGTTATCCGCCCAAATTGCCTCAATTTTTTTCAACTTCTCTCCCAACTCTTTTCCTTCTGAAAGATTATATTTTGAAATTAATAAACTCGCACCTATTGGCAAAGTTGGGATAACCTTGTTATTATAAATTTCTATAAACTTTATTAGTTTTTTATCTGCTTTTTTTGAATTAAAAAGGTAAAAATTGATCACATCAATAACTGATTGTTTACCTTGAAAGTAAAACAATTTATTTAAATTTTTTTCTGTAAAAAATTTATTAGTAATTTTTACTTTATAAAAATTATCTATAAATTTAACTCTTTTTTGATCTTTTTTAGATAATTTGAATTTATATAAAAAATAATCAGCATTATCTGTTTCATCAATCACTAATAAAGAGATAATAAAAATAAAATCTATTTTTGAAAAATTTTTCTTTATATAAAAATTTGGATTTTCAAAAATCTTTATTTTTTTAAATTGTGGAAATATAAGTTGAATTATTTCTAAACTATCTTGATCTTTAAATAATTTTTGAAAATTACTTAAATTTGTTAGTTTTTTAAACTCATCCAGTAATCTTTCTGAAGATAAATTAGCTACACCCTGCAAATTTCTTCTAATTATTTTTATAATTTTTAAATCATGAGGTTTTTTAGAATAATTAAGATGAAATCTTATGTATCTAAGTATTCTTAAATAATCTTCTTTAATTCTATTTTCAGCATCGCCTATAAAACTTACGACACCTTCTTCAATATCTTTTTTACCATTAAACGGATCAAAAATATTGCCTTCTCTATCAGCATAGATTGCATTTATTGTGAAATCTCTTCTCGATGCATCTTCTTTCCAATCTAGAGAAAATTCTACTTTTGCGTGGCGACCATCAGTAATAAGATCTTTTCTCAAAGATGTTATTTCAAATTTTTTATTTTCAATTAATGCGGTGATAGTACCGTGCTCAATGCCGCTTTCATAATAATCGATGCCATGATCCTTTAAAGCCCTACAAACTTCACTAGGTTTTAAGTTGGTGGCTAAATCTATATCATCTGTTATTTCTCTATTTATAATTTTACGAATACAGCCGCCAACATATCTGATCTCACTTATTTCAGAAAAATTATTTATTGCTGAAAAAATTTTTTTTATAGAAGCATCCTTACTAAGCTCTAAAATCTTGGAAGAAATATAATTTTGATTTTTTGATCTAAAAAAAATTTTTTTTAAAAAGTTATTCATATTTGGCTGGGGCTCTAGGATTCGAACCTAGGATGCAGGTACCAAAAACCCGTGCCTTACCGCTTGGCTAAGCCCCAATATTAGTTTCGTATAGCACAAAAAAATTAAATTTATATAGTTTTTGAAGATATACACCAGTAATTTTTAAATTTTTTAGTGAAAATTATTCTTGCTTTTTCACAAGCTTTTTTAGTTGTGAAATAAGCAACCATTGTAGATCCTGATCCAGTCATTCTTACAAAAATCGGATTACATTTTTCAGTTATAAATAATTTTATTAATTTTAATTTAGGATATTTTTTAAAAGCTATATTTTCTAAGTCATTATTTAAATTTTTTAAATAATTAATATCAAACATTTTTTTCTGAGGTTTGTTAAATTGAGATTTTGTAAATTTTTTAACACCTGAATAAATATCTTTAGTAGTACATCCAAAATTGGGTTTAACTAATAGTATAAAAATTTTTTCATAATTTTTGTATCTTTTAAGTAAATTTTTTGATGTTAAAATTGTATTAGATTTATTAATACCTAAAATAACGTCTGAACCTATTAACTTTGTAATTTCTATTAATTGTTTTTTAGTTATTTTAATAATTCTTTTATCCATAAAATATTTTAAAATTGTTGCAGCATTCATTGAGCCACCCCCTAAACCAGCTTTTTGAGGAATATTTTTTTTTATTCTTATTGAAAATTTTTGATCTTTTAAAATTTTTTTATTATCAAGTATATTAAGCAAATCAGAAATAGTATTTTTTTTATTGATGCCATTAGAAAATTTTCCATAAAATTTTATTTGGTGTTTATTTGATTTTATTTTTTTTATAAAAATTAAATCATTTAAATCTATAAAAGCTATTAGACTTTCAATTGTATGTAAATTAGATGTTTTTTCTAAAACATTGAGAGCTAAATTAATCTTTGCAAAAGATTTTATTTTTTTAAATAGCATTTTAGGAGTTGTTTAAACCTTGGTCTAATTTGATACTAATTTTTTTTTTCATATCTGCATCAGTATCTTCAAATTTTAAAACATTGTTCCAAAAATACCTAGCTTGAATCTTTCTATCTAATTTCCATAAAACATCTCCATAATGATCATTAACAGTTGGATCATCTGGCATTAATTCCACAGCTTGTCTAAGCAATTGTTCTGCTCTTAAAAAATTGTTTGTTAGGTAATATGCCCATCCAATTGAGTCAATTATATATGGGTCGTTATTCTTTGAAGCATAAGCTTTTTCAAGCATCTCAATTGCTTCTTTAATTTTAAAATTTCTTTCAAGCCAAGAATATGCAAGATAATTTAAAATATAAGCATCATCAGGATCAACTTTTAAAGCTTCTAATAAATCTTGATCTGAATTTACATAATCTCCTAGGCGCTCATAGCTGCCACCCCTTCTATATAAAAGATCAGATAATACCTCGGATTTTGCATCTAAAGATTGAATTACTTTGGTATAAAAATTAATCGCTGATTCATAATTTTTTAAATTTTTATTGAAATCACCCATTTCATATAAAAATTTAATATTGGGATTTTTAATTTTTGAAAATTTTTCATTTATATAATTTAAAGCTTCTTTTTCTTTTCCCTCTTTAATTAAAATTTGAGCTTCTTTTTTTGTTCTAAACCAAAAATAAAATTGATATTTTTCATCAAAATTATTTAAAATTTTCTTAGCTTTTTCAAAATCATTATTCAAATAATAATTTTCAGCAACAAGAGATAAATTAAATTTAAATTTAGGATTTAAATAATTTGATAAATTCAAATATATGTTTGAATTTTGAAAATCATTCTGAGAGGAGTATAAATTTGAAATCAAAAACAAGAACTCACTGACTAAATCATTATGATTATTACAAGAAAAAATTTTTTCAAATTCATGATAGCTTTTATTTTCAATCCATAATTTTGTTTGGCTTAGCAAAATAGGAGTGTTTATTATATTTAAATCATTAGCAATATTTTCAGCTTCTGAAAATTTACCAATTGAAATCAAATAATTTATATAGAAGTGAATGTATCTTGAGTAATCACCCTCACTATTATTTATTAATCTAAAAAAAAAGGTGCCTGTTTTATCGTCATTTAAATAACACCTTTGAAATATTTCAGATATGTAAGTTAAATTACCATAATTCTTTTTTTGAGATTGAATTTTGCCCTCTTTAAAAACATAAATATATTGCTTTAAAGTTTCAAAAATTACTAATTTAAAACTATCATTGCTAGCAGTAGATAATGATTTATTTAAGTAGCTATCTGCTTGATCAAAATCATTTTTTTTTAAACTATCTAAAGCTAATAAAATATAAGCTTCAAAAAACTTTGAATTATCCTTTGTCTCATTTTTTTTAATTATGTTAATTGCTTGGGCAACATTATTGTCTAAAATCATTGAATCTACATATCTTTTTAAAAATGGATCATGATCATCTAATAAATCTTTTGAAGATTTAAAAAAATTAAAAGCCTCTGAAATATTTTTATTTTCAAAAGCAACTATGCCAGAAAAATAATTTGATAAATCTTTTCTATCAAAATCATTTAAACTATTACTTTTAGAAAATACTGGTGTCTGGTAGGATAATAAAAGAATAATTATTAATTTTAAAATTTTAAAATACATATAATCATTCTATGACTAAAAAAATGATAAATCAAAATTCAAAATTTCAAAAAGAATTAATTGATACAGTTGAGTCAGAGTTCATATTTAGTAATAAGCCCATAAATCGATTTAAATCTACTGAAAATCAAAAAATCAGTCAAACTTTAAGCAAGAAAGATCAAATTGATAATTTAAAAAATAAAATTAATTCAATTGAAGATTGTGTACTTAAAAAAAATGCTAAAAGCTTAATTTTAGGAGATGGAAATTTTAATAGTCCAATTATGCTAATTGGTGAAGCCCCAGGAATTGAAGAAGACAAATCAGGATTATCATTTAAGGGTGAAGTTGGTGATCTTCTTGATAAAATGCTTGGCGCCATAAATATTAAAAGACAAGATATTTATTTAAGCTACGCAATTAATTTTAGACCTCCTGAAGATAGAAAACCCACTTCTCAAGAAATTAAAAGATATTCAACTTATTTAAAAACACATATTTCAATTATAGATCCTAAAATAATTATATTAATGGGAAGCACTGCAATGGAAGCTGTTACAAGTATAACTAATAAAATTTCTGCAGAAAGAGGTGAATGGAAAGAAACTATTATAGAAAATAAAACTTACCCATTAATAATAACTTTTAACCCTTCATATTTGATCAGATTTCCTGAAAATAAAAAATACTCCTGGGAAGATTTAAAAAAATTAAGACAAAAAATAATAGATTTAAAATTAAAAATCTAAATGAAGATTATTGCTGGAGTTGATGAAGTTGGGAGAGGAAGTTTAATAGGCCCAGTATATGCTGCTGCAGTGATTCTGAATAACTCAATCAATATAAAATTTTTAAAAGATTCAAAGTTAATTCCTAGAGATAAAAGAGAATTTTTATCTAATTATATTAAAAAGAATTCAATTTGGGCAATCGGAAAAGCTTCAGTGAAAGAGATAGAAAAAATAAATATTTTACAGGCAAGTTTATTAGCTATGAAAAGAGCAATTATAAAACTAAAAAAAAAACCAACACATATTTTAATTGATGGAAATAAAGTACCTGATTTAAAAAATTATAAGTTAAAAGCAATTATCAAAGGTGATAAAAAAATTCCCTCAATTTCAGCTGCGTCTATAATTGCAAAAGTTTCAAGGGATAAATTTATAACTAAACTTGCAAAAAATAATAAAGGTTATGGTTGGGAAAAAAATTTCGGCTACGGAACAGCACAACATTTACAGGCAATCAAAAAACTTGGAATAAATAAACATCACAGAAAAACCTTTCATCCTTTATCTAAATTTAAGGCACACAATATATAGTTGCCGCTTACCTACTAAACACAAATAGAATCCAAATAATTCAATCATAGGTTGACCCAAGAATCCTTCTGGAGTCTAATTAATTTTTACAAATGAAATCTGAATTTAAAAATAAAATTATTAATGGTGACAGTCTGGAGGAATTAAAAAAAATTCCATCAGAAACTTTTGATTTAATTTTTGCAGATCCTCCTTACAACTTACAATTAAAAAGTGAATTAACTAGACCCGATAGATCAAAGGTAAGTGCTGTCAATGATAAATGGGATCAATTCGAAAATTTTAAAAAATATGATGAATTTACATATCAATGGTTATCAGAATGTAAAAGAATTTTAAAAAAAGATGGAGCTATTTGGGTTATAGGAAGTTACCACAACATATTTAGGGTTGGAACAGCAATACAAAACTTAGGTTTTTGGATTTTAAATGATGTTATTTGGAACAAAAATAATCCTATGCCTAATTTTAGAGGAACACGTTTTACAAATGCACATGAAACTTTAATTTGGGCTTCAAAAACTGAAAAATCAAAATACACTTTTAATTATCAATCATTAAAATGTTTAAACGATGATCTTCAAATGAGATCTAATTGGAATTTACCAATTTGCAATGGTGCTGAAAGATTAAAAAAAAACGGAAAAAAAGTTCACTCTACACAAAAACCAGAGGCGCTTCTTCACAGAGTGTTGTTAGCAACATCCAATAAAGATGATATGATCTTAGATCCATTTCTAGGATCTGGAACTACAGCAACTGTTGCAAAAAAATTAGGTAGAAATTATTTTGGTATAGAAAAAGAAAAAAGTTATTTTAAAGCTGCCGAACAAAGACTTAAAAATACAAAACCTATTGAAGATGATTTACTAGATACTATAAAAAACAATAGAACTAAACCAAGAATACCTTTTGGCTCATTAGTTGAACTCGGGATAATTAAACCTGGTACTAATATATTTGATAACAAGAAAAAAATAACTGCAAGAATAATGGCTGATGGCAGTATTAAGCATGAACAAACTGAAGGATCTATACATAAAGTTGCAGCAACAATTTTAGGTGCTGAAAGCTGCAATGGTTGGACTTATTGGCATTGTGATATTAATGGAAGAATACATCCAATTGATTATTTAAGACAAAAATTAATTTCAAAAAATTAATTTCTATAAATTTTACCTAAATAATTTTCTAAAAATTTTTTATTTTTGGTTAATAACTTTAAGCTAAAATTTCTAATAAAAACTATAATTGGGTTAGACAAATGAAAAGCAAAATGGTTAAATTTTGATCGTTTATTAATCATCTTTACTTTTGCAACTCTATTTTCATAATAATCATTTTTATTATTTATAATATTTTCAAATAACTCCGATGCACCCTCAATTGATTGTGATGCCCCTTGAGCAAATGAAGGGGGAAAGGCAAAAAAAGCATCTCCCAATAAATAGATATTTTTACCAGGTTTTAGATAACCCTTGCTTACAAAAACTGGAAAGCATTTAATATTGTTTAAATTATCTAAAATAGTTGCTGGGAGTTTATTTTTAATGACTTGAACAAAATTTTTTTCTTTAAAAAAACTGTAATTATTAAGTTCATTTGAAGTTAATTGATAATCTAAAACCCCAATAAAATTAAATTCGTCATTTTCATTACTTATAGGATAAATCACATAATGAAAATTATTACCCATGAATAAAGAAATATTATTTTGATTTAAATTTTGAATTTTATTTTTTGAAATATTTCCTCTAATTGCAATTGCGTTATTATAATTAGATTTTACTGTATTATTAGATAATAAGGATTTGCCTTTTGAAAAAACACCATCGGAAATAACAAGATAATCACAAATTACTTTATTATTTTCATTAAATGTTAAACTTATTTGACCATTATTTTTTTCAATTTTTTCAATATTGTGGTCATACTTAATTACGTAATCGTCCAATCTATTTTTTAAAAATTGAATTAATTTAGATCTTTTTAAAGTTGTATACTTACAATCTTCAGAATTAAATTCTGATATATTTAGATCACATATTTTTTTTTCTTGTTTAATTAAATAAAAATCAATTTTTTTAGGGTTAAATTTATCTTTGATATTTAAATCATTAAAACCAATTTGGTTAAGAAGTTTAACACTATTTGTCGATAACTGTAATCCATAACCCTCATTTATATTTATAAAATTATTTTTTTCATAAATTGTTACTTGAAAATCAGGACTGTTTTTAAATAAATTTGCAAAAAATAAACCTGATATACCCGCTCCTATTATTGCAATTTTCTTCATTTATTATTTTCTAAATAGTTTAGAATTTTTTTTGTAAAAGTTGGTAAAGTATAATTTTTTAATTTTTTAACATCAATCCAATAAGAAAAAGGTGTCGACTGAATTAACTTATCATTTTGAATTTTAATATGCATATTCATATTAGAAATCTTAAAATTTAAATTTTGAGTAAATTTTATTGGATTGATAACTTCCTGCATTGGAAAAATATTTAGATTTTTCAAAAAATTAAATTTATTATTCTTAATTAATAAATATTTATTATTCTTTTTATAAACTTTAACTATAAAAAATTTATCTTTATTTTTTTTTTTTATTTTGTTTAAAACAAAATCTTTTTTGACAAAAGATTTACAGTTTTTTGAAATTGGACATTCTTCACAAATAGGATTATTGGGTTTACAAATAAGTGCACCTAATTCCATCAAAGCCTGAGCGTAATCACTTGATCTATCTGATATTCCAAAAACTTTTTTATTTTTAATTAAATTTTTTTTTTGAATTTGACTTTCCTTCTTTAAATATAAATATCTCTTTAAAACTCTTTCAATATTTCCATCTAATGGAATTATAGGCTTGTTAAATGCTATAGCGGATATTGCACTTGCAGTATAATCTCCGATTCCAGGTAGAGATTTTAAATCTAAAAAATTATCAGGTATTTTTTTTTTGAAATCTTTTATTATGATTTGAGCAGTTTTTTTTAAATTTCTAACTCTTGAATAATAACCAAGTCCTTCCCAAAGTTTAATTAGTTTTCGATCTTGAAAACTAGCTAAGGTTTCTAAATCGGGTATATTTTTAATAAATCTTTTAAAATAAGGTATTACTGTTGCAACTTGAGTTTGCTGCAACATAAATTCACTTACAAGAGTGTAATATTGTTTTTTTTCTGAAGATATTTTTTGTCTCCAGGGTAGTGATCTTTTATTTAAATCATACCATTTAAGGATTTTATTTGATAATGTTGGATCTTTCATATGTCTTCAAAAAATAATACTAAGCACAGAAACTTATCCATACAAGGACTAAGATCATTCAAAGACACTTTGCCAAAAAATATTAAAAAAATAATTAATAAAAAAGGTCATATATATTCTGAAACTTTAAATAACTGGAGATATATAGTGGGTAGTGACTTATTTGATGTATGTTTTCCCAAGTCATTTAAAAACTCGAATAAGTTTGGAGTCAGTACATTAATAGTAATGGTAAAAAGAGGACACGAAGTCGATCTAGAATATTCTAAAAAAGACATAATTGATAAAATGAATAGTTTTTTTGGATATTCAGTAGTTGAAAAACTTAAATTAATAAGTTTTGATAATGAACAGATAATATCAAATAAAGAGGATAATTATGATCAAAGCGTGACATTAAATAAATTTCACAATAAAATTAATGCTGTTAAGAATGAAAAAATTAAAAAATCTCTAATAGAACTAACAAAGGTGTTTAAAGAAAAATGAAAAAATTTCTAATAATTCTTTTAGTATTATTTTATCCATCCATAAAAAGTAATGCTGAGGAAAAAAATATTAATAGAATAACTGTTGGTAGTCCTGATGCAAAAATTACAATTATAGCATACGAGTCTTTAACATGCAGTCACTGTGCAAATTTTCATAAAGATGTATACCCACAATTAAAAAAAGATTTTTTAGATACTGGATTAGCCAAAATTGAATTTAGGCACTTTCCTTTAGATTTAGCTGCTTTTAATGCTTCAAAAATTTCTCAATGCAGAAACGATGGTAATGCAGAAGTTCTTATCAGTTTATTCTCTAACCAACAAAAATGGGTTAAAGGTAGCTCAGTACAAGAGGCCAATGAAAATTTAGAAAAATTTCTTAAAGAAGAGGGTTATAATTTTGAATTTGAAAAATGCATAACAGATAAACAAATTGAAGACTTTGTGTTGAATGATCGAATCGAAGGAGTAAAAAAATATGATGTTAATGGCACTCCAACGATTATAATTAATAATAAAAAGTTTGAAAAATCACTTAATTATAAAAATTTGAAAAAAACTCTAGAAAAACTGATATAAGTTAACACATGGAGTTTAAAAAAATCCAACTAAATGGATTTAAATCATTTGCTGAAAAAACTAATTTCCTAATTGAGGATGGCCTTACGGGTATAGTTGGACCAAATGGATGTGGTAAATCAAACATAGTAGAATCATTACGATGGGTAATGGGAGAAACTTCAGCAAAAAGTATGCGAGGATCTGGTATGGAAGATGTAATTTTTTCTGGAACCTCTAATAAAGCTTCAAAAAATATAGCTGAAGTTTCAATAAGCGTTGCAAATGAAAATAATGAAGGGCCTATTCAGTACCGAGAGTTAAAAGAAATCCATGTAAGAAGAAAAATAGAAAAAGACAAAGGATCAAAATTTTATATCAATGATAAAGAAGTAAGAGCAAGGGATGCTCAAATGTTTTTTGCGGATTTGTCAACTGGGGCTCATTCACCTTCAATGATTAGCCAAGGAAGAATTGGTGCTCTTGTTACTGCTAAGCCAACTGATAGAAGGGCAATTTTAGAAGAAGCTGCAGGAATATCTGGGCTACATGTTAGAAGGCATGAAGCAGAATTGAGATTGGGTGCTGCAGAAAATAATTTAAAAAGAGCTGACGAACTCAGAAGACAACAAGAAAAACAATTAGCTAATCTTCAAAAACAAGCTGAAGAGGCAACAAAATATAAATTAATTTCTGAAGAAATAAAAAAAATAGAAGCAGGTTTGTATTATTTAAAGCTTATTGAAATTGATAATGAAATAAGAGTAGAGAATGAAATTAATAACGAGGCTGAAGGAGAAGTGGCAGGCTATAATAATAAAATTGCAGAATTAGAAAAATTAATAAAATTAGAAACAGAGAAAGTCACACCTTTAAGGTCCAAAAATATAGAAAATTTATCAAGGATACAAAGGTTAAACCTTGAATTACAGGGATTAGATGAGGAAAACACAAGGACCCAAACTGAAATTGAAGGGTTAAAAAAATCTCTACAAACAATTGAAGAAGATATAGCGAGAGAAAGAGGCATAATCATTGATGCAAATTCAAATGAAAAAAGACTTAAAGAAGAAAAAAATGAATTAATTGAAACAGACTCAAAATACTTTGAGACAGAAAAACTATCTAATGAAGATCTTGAAAAAGCAAAAATAGCTCTAAATGAAGAGCAAAAGTCTGTTGATGAAGTAGTCAATAATTTAGCTGATATGGCCATTAATATAAGTTTAGGACCAATTAAAAATGTAAAAAATACCATACTGAGAATTAAAGAATTAATTGACTCAAATGAACTAAACCAAGCGGGTGTATTACTTGATAGATGTACTATGGAACTTGACAGTTTTTTAAATGAATTAAAAAACGACAAAAACAGAAATGAATTACTTAGTGTAAATGAAAAAAGTCAAAGCATAAAAGTTCTTCAAGAAAAATATGCTGATGCATACAGTAAAAACCAATCAATAAAAAATGAGTCAATCAAAAGAAATCAAAGAATAAAAACTATTGAAACTGAAATTGAAAGTTGGAAAAATTTATTAGCAAACTCAGAAAAAATGGTTGCAGAATTAACAGAAAGAAAAAACAAAGTTAATTCACAATTAAATAAATTAGATAATCAACCTAAAATTCAAGCTGAAAAAAAAGGACAAATATCTGAGAGCTTAAGAGTCTCAGAAAAAGAAAAAATAGAAAATGAAAAGATTATATTTGAAACAGATGAAAAAATAGAAAGTCTAAGATCTCAATTGAATGAAATTCAAGAACAGTCAATTCAAATTAGAGAAAGAAAAGCTAGCTCAGGAGCTACTATTGATGGTCTTAAAAAAAGAAAAGGAGATTTGCTTGATAGAATAGACTCTGAGTTAGACTTAACAGAGGACAATATTCTTGAAAATTCAAATTTAAATGGTGTGGAAGAACTACCTAATGCTGTATCACAAGAGGATTTACTTGATAAAAAGAAGCAAGAAAGAGAAAAATTAGGATCAGTAAACTTAAGAGCAGATGAAGAAACAAGTAAATATGAAATAGAAATAAAAAAAATGGAACAAGACAGAGCAGACTTGGTAACTGCAATTGTGAAGCTAAAAGAGAGTATTAATGAATTAAATCAAAAAGGCCGTGAGAGATTAATTGAAGCTTTTGAGAGAGTTAATAGAAAATTTAACGAAGTTTATACTAAACTTTTTAATGGAGGAAATGCCAAACTAGAGCTGGTTGACTCTGATGACCCCTTAGAGGCTGGATTAGAAATGTTAGTAAGCCCACCTGGTAAAAGACTTCAGTCAATAACCTTGTTATCTGGAGGAGAACAGGCTCTAACAGCACTATCTCTAATTTTTGCGGTTTTTTTATCAAACCCCTCGCCTATTTGTGTTTTAGATGAAGTTGATGCTCCCCTAGATGATGCCAATGTAACTAGATTTTGCAATCTACTCGAAGAATTAACTAAAATAACAAACACTAAATTTATAATTGTGACACACCACGCTTTAACTATGTCTAAAATGAATAGACTTTATGGGGTCACGATGCCGGAAAAAGGTATTAGTCAGCTTGTAGCTGTTGATTTACAAAAAGCTGAAAGTATGGTTGCATAGACCAAATAATGTCAAAAGATCCGTTTAAAACTCGCCTAGAGATTGCAAAAAATAAGGTTTCCAAGAAGGATTTATACAATAAAAATCAGAATTCTTCATCATTTGGAACAGCGTTTAAAATGAGCACAGAATTAGTTTCTGCAGTTGCTGTTGGGACAATTATTGGGTTTATTTTAGACAAGACCTTTGATACTAAGCCCTGGTTAATATTAATATTTTTTTTTGTTGGTGTGGTTGCTGGAATAACCAATGTGATCAGATCTGCAAAGAATATGCAAAAATAGAGTAAATATATGGCTGGCACAAATCCAATGCACCAATTCGAAGTATATAGAATTGGTCCAGAAATAAAATTAGGAGCATTCGATATATCATTTACGAATGCAAGTTTATTTATGGTTATAAGCTCCCTAGCTATTTTAATAATTTTTAACCTTGGATCAAAAAAAAATTCAATTTTACCAAATAAGTTACAACTACTCGCAGAGCTTAGTTATACTTTTGTATCAAAAATGATTAGTGATACAGCTGGCTCAAAAGCAAAACCTTATTTTGCATTTATTTTTTCACTATTCATGTTTGTTTTATTTTGCAACATGTTCGGAATGATCCCTTATACATTTACAGTTACTAGTCATATTATTGTAACATTTGTTTTAGCGGCATTTATTTTTATTGGTGTTACGATAATTGGTTTTATTAAACATGGAGTTGGGTATTTAAAATTATTTGTACCAAGTGGAGTACCTGTAGTGCTATTGCCATTGATCGTAGTAATTGAGATTATTTCTTATTTGAGTAGACCTATAAGTTTATCAGTCAGATTATTTGCAAATATGATGGCAGGTCACACAATGATGAAAGTTTTCGGAGGCTTTGTTATAAGTCTTGGAATAGTTGGTGGATGGCTTCCACTGAGTTTTTCGGTTGCACTTACTGGCTTGGAGATCTTG
The DNA here is from genome assembly GCA_038124805.1 of Candidatus Pelagibacteraceae bacterium. Lineage (GTDB taxonomy): Bacteria > Pseudomonadota > Alphaproteobacteria > Pelagibacterales > Pelagibacteraceae > Pelagibacter. The sequence goes on along the minus strand of JAYPCR010000003.1, from coordinate 16,338 downwards.
GTTGCTTTTCTTCAAGCATATGTTTTTGCAATTTTAACATGTATCTATTTAAATGATGCATTAAATTTACACCATTAATTAACATAGGAGGATATAATGGAATTAGAAGCAGCAAAAATGATCGGAGCAGGTCTAGCAGCAATAGCTCTAGCTGGTGCCGGTGTAGGTATCGGAATAATTTTTGGTAATTATTTATCAGGGGCTATGAGAAACCCATCTGCAGCACAAAAACAATTTCCTAATTTGCTTTTAGGATTTGCTTTAGCTGAAGCGACAGGATTGTTCGGATTAGTTGTGGCATTAATTATTTTATTTGCGTTTTAAATTGATGACTAAAAAAATAATTTTTCAGTCTTTATTTTTTAGCTTCTTTTTATTTAAAGAAGCTTTTGCGGCTGAAAGCGGCGGCATGCCTCAATTAAATCCTGAATTTTGGGTTTCACAAATATTCTGGTTATTAATAACTTTTGGAATATTATATTTTGCTCTTGCAAAATTGATACTTCCAAAAATAAGCAATAATCTAGAGTCTAGAAAATCTCAAATACTTGAAAATATTGAGGCTGCAGAGAAGCAGAGAGAAGAAAGTGAAAATAAAATAAAAGAGTTTAACGATATAGTTTTAAAGGCAAAAGCTGAAGCAAAAAATATCTTTAATCAAGCAAGAGAAAAAGCAATAAAAGACATCAATGCTAAGAGAGAAGTGTTGGATAACCAGATAGATGAAGAAGTAAAAAAAGCTGAAGAGGAAATCAAAGTTTTAAAAGAAGCAGCGCCAGATAAAATAAATAAAATTGCGATCGAAACATCTTCCGAGTTAATACGAAAACTTATTGGTGCAGAAGTTAATAGTAGTAGTATTTCAGCAATAGTAGACGATTTATCTAAGAGGGGTGGAAATAAATATTATGGCAATTGATGCAACTTTTTGGGTAGCCATATCATTCGTTATTTTTTTTGGTGGATTAATTTATTTAAAGATTCCTCAAAAAGTTAGTGAACTATTAAATAAACTAATTTTAGATATTAAAAATGAAATTGATGAAAGTGAAAAGCTTAGATCTGAAGCAAAAAATTTATTAGATAATGCTCAAAACAAATTAGATACAGCTGAAAAAGTTAGTAACGAAATTATTGAAGAGGCTAAAAAAGAAAGCGACCAATTAATAATTGAACTTAATGATAAATTTCACAAGTCATCTGAAATTAAAAAAAATCTAGCAGAAAATAAAATTGATCAAATGAAAGAAGCAGCAATTAAAGAAATTAAAGATGCTTCAATTAAGATTGCTGTAGATTCGGTAAAAAAAATTATTACTACTTCTGTTGATACTTCAAAATTAGATACTCTATTTCAAAAGAATCTTGAAGAAACCAAAGAGCAATTAAAAAAAATTAATTCATAATACCCTTACAATTTTTCAAAAAAACTATAGATTATAAAAATGAATTCTATAGTTATCGGCTCTGGATTTGGTGGAATTGCTGCAGCAATAAGATTAAAAGCAAAAAATCATAATGTTACTTTAATTGAAAAGCACCCAGATCTTGGTGGGAGAGCAAGAGTATTTAAAAAAAATGGTTTCACTTTCGATGCAGGTCCAACAGTTATAACTGCGCCATATTTAATTAATGAGTTATTTGAATTATTTAAGAAAAAACCGGAAGATTATATAGAGCTAAAGCCATTGGATATTTGGTACAGATTTGTTTTTGAAGATGGATCTAACTTTGATTATTCCGGAAATGAAGATGAAATGAAACTTCAGATTAGTAAAATACAAAAAGAAGATATGAAAGGCTATGAAGAGTTAGTAAAATTTACAAAAAAAATTTTTGATAAAGGATTTTTGGAACTTGCTGAAATTCCTTTTGATAATCCTATAACAATGATGAAACAATTGCCTTCTTTACTAAAACTTAAAAGTTATAAATCAGTATATTCCTTAGTTTCATCATATATTAAAAATGAAAAGTTAAGGCGCATGTTAAGTATGCATCCACTTTTAGTAGGAGGCAATCCTTTTACTACCACCTCAATTTATGGATTAATTCTATATTTAGAAAAAAAGTGGGGAATTCATTACTCAATGGGCGGAACAGGAAATATCGTAAATGGTCTTGAAAAACTAATGAATGAGATAGGAATTAATATAATCAAAGGCAAAGAGGTGAAAAAAATATTAACTTCTAAAGGAGTTATAAATGGAATTAGCCTTGATAATAATCATACTATTAATGCTAATAATGTAATCTGTAATGCTGATCCTCCAGCGGTGTATGAAAAATTATTAGATAATCAAGACTATAGCTCTTTATTCAAATGGAAAACAAAAAGAATGGAATATTCAATGGGTTTATTTGTTTATTATTTTGGAACAAAAAAAAAATATGAAAATATTAAACATCACACAATTAAATTTGGTGAAAAATATAAGGAACATCTGGATGATATTTTTAATAATAAAAAACTAAATAACGATATTAGCTATTATCTTCATAGACCTACAGCTACTGACGCCTCAATGGCTCCCAATGGCTGTGACTGTTTTTATGTTTTGGTTCCTGTTCCAAATAATCAATCAAAAATTAATTGGGCTTCTGAGGGTCAAAAAATTAAAGACCTTGTAGTTGAAAAAATGCAAGAGGATCTAATGCCTGACCTTAAAAATAATATTGTTGAAGATTTTTACTTAACACCAGAATATTTTGAGAAAGAACTTAATACGAAGTATGGTTCAGGATTCTCAATCCAGCCAAAATTTACTCAATCCGCTTATTTCAGATTTCACAATAAATCAGAAATTTATAATGGGTTATACTTTGTAGGTGCTGGAAGTCATCCTGGAGCAGGAGTTCCTGGTGTGCTTTCATCTGCAAAAGTGCTTGATAAATTATTATAATGTTAACTAAAAACTATCTTTCAATATATGCTAAATCATTCAGTTGGGCAGGATTTTTTTTACCGAAAAAAACATATGATAAATGTAGTGCGCTATATGATTTTTGTAGAACGGTTGATAATTTAGCTGATGAAAATAATTCTCTTACAATTAAAACTGCTAATTTTTTAAAATTTAAATCTGAATTTAATAATAAAAATTTAATGAACCCTATTATTAAAAATATGTGGGAATTGATAGATGAATTTAAAATTTCATTAAAAATTATAAATGATTTATTTGATGGAATAGAAACAGATTTAAATGAAAAAGTAGTTTTAAATAACAAAAAAGACTTATTGATTTATTCCTATAGGGTTGCAGGCACTGTAGGTTTAATGATGGCTAAAATTTTAAAAGTAAAAAATAAAGACGCCTTAAAAGCAGCAATAAATCTTGGAATAGCAATGCAACTAACTAATATAAGTAGAGATGTTATTGAAGATAAAATAAATAATAGATTCTACATAGATGATGATATTAATGTGATCAAATCAACAATAAATCTATCCAACATTTTTTATGATATGTCTTTTTGGGCTATTAGGGAAATTCCACTTTCATTTCGTTTTTCAATACTTGTTGCTCGAAGAGTTTATAAAAGAATTGGTTATAAAATATCAAAAAAGAATACTTTTTTAGAATATCAATCTTCAAAAAAAATTTATGTGACAAAAATAGAAAAAGTTTATGAAACTGCAATGTCACTAATAGATTTATTGAAACTTAACTTTATTAAAAAAAATAATTATACTATTGATAAAGATCTGAATTTAATTAGTGAAGAATTGTTTATAAATGAAAGAATTTGACTATATCATTATAGGTGGTGGTTGTGCAGGATTATCTCTAGCATATGAGTTGGACCTTTATAAAAAACTTGAAAATAAAACTTTAGCAATAGTCGAACCAAGAAAAAGTTATGAGAGAGACAAAACTTGGTCATTTTGGAAAGTTATCGATCATAACTTTGAGGATTGTGTAATAAAAAATTGGAAAGATTTTTCAATTAACCTTCCAAAAAAAACAAAATTTATTAAGTGTGAAAAAACTCCTTATCAATCAATAAACAGTGGTTTATTTTACAAAAAAATAACCAATAAACTTAGGCTAAATAAAAATATCCAATTTTTCAAAAATGTTAATGAGATTAACATGGAAAATGGATTTATATTTAATAGCGTTTCGACTGCAAATCATTCAAAAAATCAGTTATGGCAACATTTTATGGGATATGAAATTGAAACTTCAAAAAATTTTTTTGATCAAGAAATTTTTAATTTAATGGATTTTAACTGTGAACAAAAAGATGCTGTACATTTTTTTTATACTCTGCCATTTTCAAAAACAAAAGCCTTAGTTGAAACTACATGGCTTTCAAACTTAAATAAAAATGAACTTTTAAATTATGAAGAGCAACTTAAAGATTATATTGCTAATAATTTAAATATTAAAAAATATAAAATAACCTATTCAGAAAAAGGAGCTATCCCTCTTTTTCAACAAAAAAATATAAAAAGAGTAAATGAAATATATATTGGTTCAGCAGGTGGGATGACAAGATTAAGCACTGGTTATACTTTTTTAAATATTCAAGAGCAAAGCAAATATATAAGGGAGAATATTGAGAATATTGAAAATATAGAAATTTTTAAAATAGATAAAAAATATGATTTTTTAGATAATGTATTCTTAAATGTTTTATCAAATCATCCTGACAAAATGCCAAATATTTTTTTTAAACTATTTGAAACCTCACCTAAAACTATAATAAATTTCTTATCTAATAAAAGCTCATTTATTGAGGATTTATCAATTATTTTAAAAATGCCAAAATTATTATTTTTAAAAAATCTGTTTAGATAATGAATAGCTTAATAAATAAAATTAACTCAATTCACTCTTTAATTTTTTTTTTATTTAGCTGCATTTTTTCTATAGCTGTCTATAAATTTAAATTATTACAACTATCTCCTATAATTTGTTTTTTTTTAATACTTACTATTGGCGTTTCCCATGGTGCTTACGATAATATCAAAGGTAAATCTCTACTTAAAAAATATAATATTAATAGTATTTTTATATTTTATTTAATTTATATTTTGATTGGAGTAATTGTTATATTAACCTGGTTAATAACCCCAACAATTTCATTATTAATTTTTTTATTTTTTGCCAGCTTTCATTTTGGAAAAGAAGATTCACAATTTTTAATAAATAAATCATCCATTTTATTTTCAATATTTTTTTTATTCAAAGGTTTGCTCATAATTGCTGCACCACTCTATTTTAATTTTGTGGAAACAATAAATATTTTTAAACTTTTATTAATAGAAAATGAAAATTTTTATGAACAACTTGATTGGATTGAATCTAAAAATATTTTAATAATAATAATAGGCCTAAGTTTTTTTACCAATATTTTATTAACCATCAATAATTTCAAAATTATAAACTTAGCTTTATTGATAGATTTTGGTTCAATAATAATATTAAACTATTTTTTAACTCCCCTAGTTGCATTTACTATATATTTTTGTTTTCTCCATTCTGTGAGACACATAGCTTCCATTACTATTCAACTTAATAACAAAAATTTTTATGATGGCATAAAAGAATTTGTCAAAAAAGCTTTACCTCTAACAATTCTAACAGCAATTTTATTCATTTTAGCCCTAATTATTACACATAATTATTTTGAAATTAATGATGCAATTTTAAAAATTATATTTATAGGTTTGGCGTCTTTAACCTTTCCACATATATTGCTGGAATACCTTGTAGAAAAAAATGAAAAAAAATGAAGTTAAAGTATTATTAGCTGCTCCTAGAGGTTTTTGCGCTGGAGTTGAAAGAGCTATAGAAATTGTCGAAAAAACAATTGAAAAATATGGAGCACCTGTATTTGTCAGGCATGAAATTGTTCATAACAAATTTGTTGTAGATAACTTAAAAATTAAAGGAGCTGTTTTTATTGAGGAATTAGATGAAATAGAGGATAAAACTAGGCCTGTCATCTTTTCTGCTCATGGTGTGCCAAAAAGTGTGCCTGATAATGCTAAAGAATTAAACATGACATATATTGATGCTACTTGTCCTTTGGTCTCCAAAGTTCATAGAGAAGCTGAAAACTTACATAAAGCTGGATATCATTTAATTTTAATTGGCCATGAAAATCATCCTGAAGTTATAGGTACAATGGGACAACTTCCAAAAGGTTCCATTGAGCTTATTCAAAATGAAGAAGAGGCTGAAAAATATACAAATACAATAAATCAAAACCTTGCATACGTAACTCAAACAACTCTTTCTGTTGATGATACTATTAATATAATTCAAATTTTAAAAAAAAAATTTCCAAATTTAAAAGAACCCATCAAAGAAGATATTTGCTATGCTACAACTAATAGACAAAAAGCAGTTAAAAATATTGCTAGTAAGTGTGATATGTTTTTTGTAATTGGTAGTCGAAATTCATCTAACTCTGTACGATTAGTTGAAGTAGCAAAGAAATCTGGATGCAAAAATTCTATTTTAATTCATTCAGACAGTATAATTCCATTTGAAGAAATACAAAAAGTTCAAACTATTGGTATATCTTCAGGAGCATCAGCTCCAGAAATATTAGTTAAAAATTTTATTGATGAATTAAAAAAAAAAATATCTATCAAAATTGAAGAAATAGAGATAATTAAAGAAAATATTGTATTTAATATTCCAAAAAAACTTAATTAAATGGCTGTTTATACTAAGATTAATAAAAAAGATGTTTCAATTTTAGCCAAAAAATATTCTCTAGGAAATATAGTCTCTTTTTCAGGCATAAAACAAGGTATAGAAAATACTAATTATTTATTGAGATCAAAAAAACAAAAATTTATTTTAACAATATTTGAAAAAAGAGTTCACAAAAAAGATATTCCCTTTTTTATGAAATTAATGGATTTTTTAAATAAATCTAAAGTAATTTGTCCAAAACCATTAATGAATAGTCATGATAAATATTTAACTCTTATTAATAAGAAATCTGCATGTATCGTTTCATTTTTAGAAGGAAAAGATAAAAAAAAATTAAATAATAATGACTGTTTTATAGTTGGTAAAAATATTGCTAAAATGCACGTAAATTCAAGCAAAGCTCGTCTTTTTAGAAAAAATTCAATGGGTATAAATACTCTTGGAAACATAATCAAAAACATTAATTTCAAATTAATAAACCTAGATAAAAACTTTAAAAATTTTATTTATTCTAATTATTCTCAAATTAAAAAGAATTGGCCAAAAAAATTACCCTCTGGAATAATACATGGAGATTTATTTGCGGATAATATTTTTTTTAATAAAAATAAATTTTCAGGATTTATTGATTTTTATTTTTCATCAAATGATTATTTTATGTATGAAATAGCAATTTGTGTGAACGCATTATGTTTTGATAAAAAAAATGGTAAGTTTCAATTAAATAAAAAAAAAGTTAATAATTTAATTAATGGATATGAAACAATAAAAAAAATCTCTAACAAAGAAAAAAATGCTTTAAATATTTTGTGTAAAGGTGCTGCATTAAGATACCTTTTAACAAGAGTTTATGATTTTATTAATACTCCTAAAACAGCATTGATTAAAATAAAAGATCCTAAGGAATACTACCAAAAACTTCTAACTCACAATAAATTAAATTTTTATAAAGATTACATTAATTAATGATTAAAATTTATACTGATGGATCTTGTATTAATAATCCTGGCAATGGAGGTTGGGCAGCAATAATTAATGATGACGGAAAGATAAAAAAAATAAGTGGTAGTGAAAAAAATACTACAAATAATAAAATGGAATTAATGGCACCTATAAAGGCATTAAAAATTGTAGATAAAAATAAAAAAATTCAAATTTTTACTGACTCTAAATATGTAAAACTTGGCATTACTGAATGGATACATAAATGGGTTAAAAATAATTGGCAAACATCAAAAAAAGAAGATGTAAAAAATAAAGATTTATGGATTCAACTTCATGAAATTACAAGTTCTTTAAATATTGAATGGAAATGGGTTAAAGCACATGCTGGTGATCTACTTAATGAAGAAGTAGATTTTTTAGCAAAGAAAGCTGCTCAGTCTAACTAAATCAATTTCAAAAAATTTTCTGCAGCTGAAATTTCACAAGCTCCGGTATCTTCCTCTTCCTGTAGTTTAATGACTTTTAAATTTTCAACTAACATTGTGTACCTATTTGATCTAATTCCAAGACCTCTAGCGCTTTTATCAACATCAGCACCAATCGCTTTTGTAAAATTTAAAAACGGATCACCTATCATTAAAATTTTATCATCTACATTATTTTCTTTGCCCCAAGCATTCATTACAAACGGATCATTAACTGAGATACACATTATGTGATCAATACCTTTTTCTTTAAACTTTTCATAATTTTTAACATAACCAGGTAAATGTTTAGCTGAACAAACTGACGTATAAGCTCCTGGTAAGCCGAAAATTATAACTTTTTTATTCTTAAAAAATTCCTCTATGTTTTTTTTAACCGGATTACCATCTTCAATAATAAATACCTCTGAATTTGGTACAATTTCATTCTCTTTTAACTTCATTAAATTCTTTCTTTTATATGTTGTTTTACTAAATCAAGGTTATTTTCAATTATATCATAATTTTCTTTTTCATCCAAAATAAACTTAAGTTCATCAGGTAAATTTTCATTAACTCCGGTTGCCTCTAGAATAGCATTTGGAAACTTACAAGGATGTGCAGTAGCTAATACAATATTAATACCCTCTATATTTACTTTTTCAAAAGCACCATAACCAATAGCTGTATGTGGATCTAATATTGTTTTATATTGATCATAAACATCTTTGATAATTTTTAGAACTTCTTTCTCATTTATACTTGCTGATAAAAAATTTGAATTAATTTTTTTTAATTCAGATATACCAATTTGATATTTGCCAGACTCTTGAATGCCTTTCATAATATCATTTGTTACTAAATCATTTGACTCATTAATATCATAAATTAATCTTTCAAAATTACTCGCAATTTGAATATCCATACTTGGTGAATTTGTTTCTGTAACTTTTTGCGCTTCATAATTGCCTTTTGAAATTGCCCTATGTAAAATGTCATTTTGGTTAGTTGCAACTATTAATTTATTTATAGGCAATCCCATTTTTTTTGCTAGATATCCAGCATAAACATCTCCAAAATTTCCTGTTGGGACAGAAAAATTTACTTTTTGATCTTTTGGATCTACTAAAAAATAAGAATAAAAATAGTAAACTGCTTGTGCAATAATTCTGGCCCAGTTAATTGAATTAACACCTGACATCTTGATTGAATTTGCAAAATCCTTATCAGCAAACATTGATTTAACTAAATTTTGACAATCGTCAAAGTTACCTTTTATAGCTAAATTAAATACATTTTTATCTTTTACAGTGGTCATTAATTTTCTTTGAACTGAAGAGACTCTATCTAATGGATGAAGTACGAATATATTTAAATTTTCTTTTCCTTTTATAGCCTCAATTGCTGCAGCACCCGTATCTCCAGAAGTAGCTACTATAATATTAATTTTTTTATTCTCACTTTTAAGATAATATTCATAAAAATTACCTAAAAGCTGCATAGCTATATCTTTAAATGCTAGTGTTGGACCATGAAACAATTCTAGTATTTGTCTATTTCCAAGATTAAGCAATTCAACGACATTTTTTTTTCTAAAAACAGAGTATGATTTATTAATTATAAGAGACAAATCATTTTCATTAATAAAATCTGATACAAATGGTTGAATAATTTTTTGTGCTAATTCCTTATAATCAAGGTCTTTTAATAAAGTTAAATCTTTTTCGTTAAATTTGAATAATGATTGTGGGATAAACAATCCCCCATCATCTGCTAAACCTTTTAAAAAAACTTCTTTAAAACTATAGTCTTTATTGTTGTTTCTAGTACTAACGTATCTCATCTAATAATTTTTTTTTCTAAAATATAAATATATTAAAAGAATTGAAATCGCTAATGAAAACCAAGTAATTGCGTACTTTTTGTGATTGTTAGAAATATCTGCTGAAATTTTTATTGGCAATGGAATTTTATAATCACCACTCAAATAAATTATATATTGTGAAAATGATTTACCAGTATATTCAAAAATATCGTCTCTATTTAGGGTAAACCAATAATTTCCTTCGATATCGTTTGCTGGTTTAAAATAATTTGCTTTATTTTGTATTTTTAAAATACCAGTAATCTCTTCTTGATTGATTTTATTAATTTCAGAAGTATCCTTTTTTTCAAAAGGTATCCAACCTCTATTGATTAAATAATTTTCTTCATTAATTAAAATTGGATTTAATACTTCAAAACCTGGTTTACCTTCTTGGTTAAGATTGTATAAATAGATTTGTTTGTTAAAATCAATCTTTCCAGAAGTTTTTATTTTTAAAAAATTTTTTTTTTCAGCTTGAGTTAAAGATACCGGTTCATTTGCTAATGAATTATTTATTTGGGTAATTAAATCTAGCTTCCAATTTAATCTAATGATTTGCCAAGTTCCTAGAGATAAAAAAACAAAAATAAAAAAGAAAACAAAAACAGAAAATAAAAACTTATACTTCAAAAGTTTTTTTTAACTGCCCCAAATATATATTGCAGCAAATAAGAATAACCAAACGACATCAACAAAATGCCAATACCATGCTGCTGCTTCAAATCCAAAATGATGATCTTTATTAAAGTGACCTAATTTTCCTCTCCACAAACAAACTGCTAGGAAAATAGTTCCAATAATAACATGGAATCCATGAAACCCGGTTGCCATATAAAACACAGCTCCATAAATATGACCTGAATAATTAAATGATGCATGATGATATTCATATGCTTGTAATGCTGTAAAACAAACACCAAGAATTACAGTTAATGTTAATCCTTGAATAAATCCTTTTCTATCGTCCTCTAGTAACGCATGATGTGCCCAAGTAACTGTAGTTCCTGATAATAATAATATTAAAGTATTAATTAATGGAATATCCCAAGGATCAAATGTTTCAATATCTTTAGGTGGCCAGACATTACCAACAAATTCATTTGGAAATAAACTAATATCAAAATAAGCCCAAAACCAAGCTACAAAAAACATTACTTCAGAAGCAATGAATAAAGTCATTCCATATCGATGATGAATTTGAACTACTGGAGTATGATGACCTTGATGTTCAGCTTCAATTACGACATCTCTAAACCACATATAAGCTCCGTAAAGTACTAAAGCTAAACCTAAATACATTCCCCAAGAAACTTCGCTATGAAAATAATAAACAGTGCCTAACGCTAAAACTAAACATGAAAATGAAACGTAAATAGGCCACGGACTTGGATCTACTAAATGATAATCGTGTTTTTTTTCAGCTGACATATATTTAATTATGATTGTTTATAATAATCTGTCGAGAAAAAAGTATATGACATAGTAACATCTTCTAAATTTTTAGTAGTTGCATCATTTACCATCTCTGGATCCAAATAAAAAGTCATTACATAAGTGGCTTTTTCACCTGCTTTTAGCTCTTGTTTTTCAAAACAAAAACATCCTAGTTTATTATAGTATTTGCCAAAACTAGAGGGTGAAACATTGAAGCTAGCAACTCCAGAAGTTGTTTCATCACTATAATTTTCAACTATAAATTCTATTTTATTCACCTGACCCACTTTAACATCCATAACATTCGTTTTGGCTTTAAAATCCCAAGGAAGATTGTTTACATTGGTATCAAATCTGACACTTACAATTTTATCTAATACAACCGAAGGAGCCTGTTTTGAAGTTTGGATGGTACCACCAAAACCTGTAACTCTACAAAAGATATCATATAAAGGTACAGCTGCAAAAGAAAGTCCAAGCATTAAAAAGAAAATGCCAGCAAGTAAAACTGGTGTCAGTGTTTTATTTTTCATCATAGTGGTCTGTTAAAAACTCCAACATTGTATAATGTAAATATAAACAAAAAGACCATAAATGCCAAAATAGCCAAAGCAGTTATTATATTTTTTCTTTTAGTTTTTTTATCTGGGGTTATCATAAAATTTTATCTATTAAAAAAAGTACAAACACTAAAAAAAGATACAAAATTGAGTATCCAAAAATAGATTTTGCTTTTTTTGCATCAAATTTATTTCTTTTAAATTTGTAAAGTTCATAACACAAATAATTGTAATACAAAGTTAATATAAGCGATGGAACTAAAAAAATTAGACCTACAAAATTTATTGCATAAGGTAAAATAATAACAGGCAACATCAACAAAGAATAAACAAAGATATTTAATTTCGTACTTTCAATACCATTTGTAAGAGGCAACATTGGAATTTTAGCTTTCTTATAATCATCTGATTTATACAAACTTAATGCCCAGAAATGTGAAGGTGTCCAAAAAAATATAATTAAAAAGAATGCTAAAGGTTCAACAGAAATTGAATTAGTGGCAATGGTCCAGCCAATCACAGGGGGCAAAGCACCTGCTATTCCACCAATTACAATGTTTTGTGGAGTTTTTCTTTTTAGCCAAATTGTATAAACAAAAACATAAAATAAAATTGTAAAAAGTAACAACCCTGCAGAAATTCTATTAGAGAAATAGTCTAACAATATTACAGAGACTATAGATAAAGTAACTCCTAATATTAGTGCTTGGTTTTTGTTTACCTTTCCAGCTGGAATAGGTCTTAAACAAGTTCTGGTCATCAATGCATCTAGATCAGACTCGTACCACATGTTTAATGCTCCTGCAGCCCCTGCTCCAAGAGATACTAATAAGATTCCTATTATCGCATCTTTGTTTGGAATAACATTTGGTGCTGTCAATAATCCAACGGCACATGTAAATATTACAAGAGACATTACTCTTGGTTTCATTAACTTAAAGAGTTCAGAAAAATTAAATAAATCTTCCTGACTTAAGTTTTTAGTCTTTGACCTAAAATTTACCATTATACTTGGTGTCTTAAACTCTTAGCTATGAGATTTTTGTACACCCTCATTATCTTCAAATTTTGGTAACTCTTCAAAAGTATGAAAGTTAGGTGGAGATGGAACAGTCCATTCTAAAGTTGTAGCACCTTCGCCCCATGGATTTTGAGCTGCAGCTTTCTTTTTTGAAAATGAATAAATTAAATTCATAAAAAATACTGCTAACCCTGCAACCGCTATATATGAACCAATTGATGATACATAATTCCATCCAGCAAAAGCATCTGGATAATCTGCGTATCTTCTTGGCATACCAGCTAATCCTAAAAAATGTTGAGGGAAAAATACTAAGTTCACTCCAATAAAAGTTAACCAAAAATGTAATTTGCCCATCCACTCTGAATACTCATATCCAGACATTTTACCAAACCAATAATAAAACCCTGCGAATATTGCAAACACCGCACCTAATGATAGGACATAATGAAAGTGTGCAACAACATAATAAGTATCGTGCATAGCTGTATCAACACCAGCGTTTGCCAAAACTACACCTGTAACACCACCAACAGTAAATAAAAATATAAATCCTAGAGCCCATACCATTGGAGTTTTAAATGAAATTGATCCGCCCCACATGGTTGCTATCCAAGAGAATATTTTAATTCCAGTTGGAACCGCAATAATCATTGTGGCTGCTAAAAAATATGCTTTCGTATCAGTGCTTAGGCCTACTGTATACATATGATGTGCCCAAACTACGAAACCAACAACTCCAATTGCAACCATCGCATAAGCCATTCCTAAATAACCAAATACCGGTTTTTTAGAAAATGTAGAAACAATATGACTAATCATTCCAAAACCAGGTAAAATTAAAATATAAACTTCTGGATGACCAAAGAACCAAAACAGATGTTGAAACAAAACTGGATCTCCACCCGTTTGTGCATCAAAAAATGCTGTTCCAAAATTTCTATCTGTTAAAAGCATAGTTATTGCTCCAGCAAGCACTGGTAAAGACAATAATAATAAGAATGCAGTTACTAAAATTGACCAAGCAAATAAAGGCATTTTATGCAATGTCATACCTGGAGTTCTCATGTTTAAAATCGTTGTAATAAAATTAACTGCTCCTAAAATTGATGAAGCTCCAGCCAAGTGTAAACTTAAAATAGCTAAATCCATTGCTGGTCCTGGTTGACCTGCTTTAGATGATAAAGGTGGATAAATCGTCCAACCTCCTCCTACTCCTTGAGCGCCTGGAGGGCCATCTACAAAAATTGAAACAATCAATAAAGTTAATGAAACTGGTAATAACCAAAAAGAAATATTGTTCATTCTTGGGAATGCCATATCTGGTGCACCAATCATAATTGGAACAAACCAATTACCAAATCCACCTATCATTGCAGGCATCACCATAAAGAAAATCATAATCAAACCATGACCAGTAACTAAAACATTATATAAGTGATAGTTGCCACCTAGAATACCATCACCTGGATGCATAAGTTCAATTCTCATTAAGATAGAAAAAGTTGTGCCAATAATTCCTGCAACTATTGCAAAAATTAAGTACATAGTTCCTATGTCTTTATGGTTTGTTGAATATGCCCATCTTTTCCAACCTGTTGGAGTATGATGGTCGTCGTGTGATGCTGTTTGTGTATACATAGTTATTTACTCGCTAGTTTTTTATATTGATCTTTTTCTAAAGGTTCTTTTGCAAATTTTTCTTTAGCTCCTATTAACCATTCTTGATAGTCTTCTTCTGAAACAACTCTTACAGTAATTGGCATAAAAGCATGTTTAATTCCACAAAGTTCAGAACATTGACCATAATAAGTTCCAACTTTTTCTGCCTTAAACCATGTTTCATTTATTCTTCCAGGAACTGCATCTCTTTTAACTCCAAAAGATGGGAGTGCCCAAGCGTGAAGAACATCATTTGCAGTGATTAATACTTTAATGACTTTATTTACAGGGACTACTACTTCATTATCGACCGCTAACAATCTTGGTTGATTTTCTTTAAGGTCTTTATCAGCAACCATATAAGATTCAAAAATAATATTTTCATCAGGGTATTCATATCCCCAGTACCATTGATATCCTATTGCTTTAACCGTTACATCTGCTTTAGGAATTGCATCTTGTTTATATAAAATTTTAAATGATGGAACAGCCATCACTATTAAAATTAAACAAGGAATTAAAGTCCACAAAACTTCAACAGCTACATTGTGAGTTCTCTTTGAAGGATTTGGATTTCTTGATGCGCTAAATCTTATACATGCATATACCAATAAAAATAAAACGAATGCACTTATCGCAATTATAATTGGTAATAAAAGTTTGTCATGAAAATTTACAATTTCTCTCATTGACTGAGAGGCAGCATCTTGAAAACTCAATTGCCAATTTTTTGGCTGATTAGCTAGAACCTCAGTTGCTGAAAATAAAGCTATAAATGTTAAAAAATATTTTTTCATTTAAGATGTATATAAAGCTCTTTTTAAAAAATTACACTTTTGTTTTCGCGACAATTTATCAAAAAATTGCGTAATTTACGATTGAAATTGCTGAAATAACTGCAGTTTCTGATCTTAATATATTTTCATTTATTTTTATTGGTTGCACTCCTTTGTAGGAGAGAATCTTCTGTCTTTCACTTTCAGAAAAATCACCCTCCGGGCCAATAATTATGCAAATTGGTTTATTAGATAATTTAGAAGTATCTATTTTAGTATTTTTTGAATTTAAGTCAGTAAAAATTAATTCAAAATTATTTAAATTTAAAAATTCATTTAAAGTTTTTGGATCTTCAATTGATGGTACTATCAATCTATTAGATTGTTCTGAGGACTCTATTAAAATTTTGTTCAATCTTTCTTTATTAATTTTTCTAACAACCGTTCTGTCAAAAATAATTGGAAAAAATTTTGTAACACCAAGCTCTGTTGCTTTTTGAATCATAAAATTAAAATAATTAGATTTTATTGGAGAAAAAGCTAGCCAGAGCTCTTTGCTATTTTCTTTTTGTCTTAGTTGTTGAGTAACTTTAAACTCAACAATAGTTTTTGAAATATTTAATATTTTTGCTTCCCATTCGCCACTCTTATTAAATAAAGAAATATTATCTCCAATTTTTAGTCTCATTACTTTTAAAATATAATGTGATTGTGATTTATCTAATTTATCGACTAAATTTAAAGATAAGTTTTCCAAAAAGTATAAACGAATATTACTCATTTATGTTAAGTTAGTTTATGAAAAATATTAAAGCAATAATTTTTGATGCTTACGGCACTTTGTTTGATGTCAATTCAGCTGCTGAAAAATGCAAAGAAAAAATTGGTCATAAGTGGGAAGCATTTGCAAATTACTGGAGAACTACTCA
>JAYPCR010000002.1:48666-50291 GCA_038124805.1 Candidatus Pelagibacteraceae bacterium | reverse complement strand
CTAAAATTAATACAGGAAGTATTGAAAGATCAAAAAGAATTCAAGAAAGCCTGGCAATTAAATGAGAGGCATTACGGATCATTAACAGGTTTAAATAAAGAGGAAATGAAACATAAAATTGGTGAAGATAAAGTTTATCAATTTAGAAGATCTTGGGATTTAAGACCTGACTCATTAGATAAAAATAATCCTTATCATCCATTAAATATTGAAACTTATAAAAACGTTCCAAAAGAAAATATTCCAGATACAGAGTCTTTAAAAGATACTTATGATAGAGTTGTAAAGTACTATAAAGAAGAAATTGAAAAATATATTTCTAATAACAATATATTAATCTCTGCACATGGAAATTCTATAAGAGCGTTATGTAAATATCTTTTTAAACTAAATAATGAACAAATTTCACAATTAGAAATTCCAACCGGAAATCCATTATTGATAAGTATTAACAATGATAAAAAAATTCAAGAATGTAGATATCTAGACGAAAGTAGGGCTAAAAATCTTGTAGTTTTTTAAATATTTCTAGATTTGTCAGATGATAAAATTTTTTTTTGCTTTCCATACCATTTAATTTATCTAATTTAATCAAATCATCCCAAACTCGTGATACAGAAAAATTTTCAACTTTATAACTTTTAAATAATTTTTTATTTAATATTTGGCAACCTGTATAAATAAAACTATTATCAACTCCCTTTTTAATTTTGTTGTCATCTAAATTAAAATCACCTTTCAAATTTTGATCAAAACTCAATTTTTTGTTTACAAGCAATAATAAATTATCCAAATTTTTTGAGAAAAAAATGTTTTCCATATTTTTTATTTCATTTAAATAATCAAGATTCCAAATTGTATCTGGATTAAAAACTAAAAAATTTTCATCATTTGAATTATTCATCATATTTAAAATACCTCCACCCGTATTTAAAATTTCATTTCCATCATCAATAACTTTAATATTAAGATCAAAATGATTAATATTTATGTAATTAACAATTTGTTCTTTTAAATAGAAAGTATTTAGTAATATATTTTTAATACCAAGTTCTTTAATTAGATTAATACTTTTTTCTAAGACACAAATATTATCAACTTTCAATAATGGCTTTGGAATATCAAGTGTGATTGGATTTAATCTCTTTCCATATCCTGCACATAAAATTAAAGCTGTATTTATTTTCATATATTTATTTAATTTGTTTTGGAAAATTAGATTTCAATATTTTTTTTAATTTTTCAAAAACTCTATTTTGATTTATTCTTAAGTTAATTAATTCCCAAGCATAAGGTATTAATTTTAAATAATTATTTTTTTTGTCTCGAGCAGATAATCTGGAAAATATTCCAATAATTTTAAGATTTCTTAGAACTGACAAAATTTCAAAATCATTTTTAAATTTTTCTTTATTGATTTTAGGGTTCGATTTTAAAAAAAATTTAATTATTTTATTTTTTTGACTAACAGTAGTTCTAAATCGAACATCATCAACTAATGAAGCGAGATCATAAGCAAAATTTCCAATCAAAGCATCTTGACTATCAATTAATCCAAATTCTTTTTTATTAAACATTATATTTGATACATGAAAATCTCTATGAACGAATGTATCATTTTTAAA
>JAYPCR010000002.1:39826-48566 GCA_038124805.1 Candidatus Pelagibacteraceae bacterium | reverse complement strand
ACATTATATTTGATACATGAAAATCTCTATGAACGAATGTATCATTTTTAAATTTTAATGACTTAATCAAATATTTAAATTGTTTTCTTAAATTTGAATTAGTATTTAACAAATTCTTTTTATCTAAGATTCTTGGTGCATACCAATTGCAGAACAATATCGCTTCTTCATATAAAGTTTTTCTAGAATATTTTTTTAACTGGTAGTTTAATTTTTTAAAAGTTTTAACTTTTTTATCTTTTATTTTCTGAATTTTGTTCAAAAGTTTAATAATCTTTTTATAAATAATTTGTTGATTAATTCCTTTATTTTTCAATATTTGAAATACTGTTTTATCTCCAAGGTCCTCAATTTCTATAAGTCCCTTTGAATATTTTTCAGAAAGAAGTTTTGGTGCAACAATATTATTTTTTAACAAAATTCTATTAATCGCATCATAAATTAATAAATTTTTTCTTTTTTCTTTTTTGGCAAAAATAATTATTGAAGATTTATTTTTTATTTTTTTTCTAAAAAAAGTCCTGAAAGATGCATCACCTTTTATTGCTTTTGCATTTGATATATCAATCATTTAATAAATCTATTTTAAACCTTTAATCTCCAATGATCTTCTATCTAAATCTTCATCATAATTAAAAAATAATTCAATATATTCATCAGATTTAAAATCTATAATTTCTGGCCATTCAATTAATGTAATAGAGTCTGAATTGTCTTCAAAAATATTTAAATTTATTATCTCTTCTTTTAATTTAATCCTAAAAAGATCATAATGTTTTATTTTTATATCCCCTATCTGATATTCATTTAATATATTAAATGTAGGACTGGTTACTTCTGTAATATTAATTTTTTTATCTTTTTGTAATTTGTTTATTACATATTTAACAAAAGTTGTTTTTCCTACTCCAATTTCACCATACAAAAAGATAATTTGATTTTTTTTCAATTTTGCTGAAATTTTCTCAGCTATATCTTTCGTTAGTTTTTCAGTGGAAATATCGATTATGCCACTACTAGTAGCGATAGGCATCTGGTTTAAATGGACCTTCTACACCAACACTAATGTAATCTGCTTGTTCTTTTGATAATTTAGTTAATTTAGCTCCCACTTTTTTTAGATGTAACGTTGCAACTTTTTCATCTAAATGTTTTGGAAGTACATAGACTTTATTTTCATAGTTTTTATGATTATTCCAGAGTTCTATTTGAGCTATAACTTGATTAGTAAATGAAGCGCTCATCACAAAACTTGGGTGACCTGTTGCACATCCTAAGTTCACTAGTCTTCCCTCAGCTAAAAGTATAATTCTTTTTCCACTAGGTAGTTCTATTTCATGAACTTGAGGTTTCACTTCTGTCCATTTATAATTTCTTAGAGCTTCAACTTGAATTTCATTATCAAAATGACCAATATTACATAATATTGCTCTATCCTTCATATTTCTCATATGATCTGCTGTAACAATATCTTTATTTCCAGTAGCAGTGACTACTATGTCAGCTCTATTAATAGCTTCTTCCATTAAAACTACCTCATAACCTTCCATAGCAGCTTGTAATGCACATATTGGATCTGCCTCAGTAACTAGAACTCTTGCTCCGCTTTGTCTTAAAGATGCTGCACTACCTTTGCCAACATCACCAAAACCAGCAACGATTGCTATTTTTCCAGACATCATTACATCGGTTGCTCTTCTAATTCCATCAACTAAACTTTCTCTACAACCATACAAATTATCAAATTTTGATTTAGTAACAGAGTCATTAACATTTATAGCTGGTATCATTAAAGATTTATCTCTTTCCATTTTATTCAGAGCTTTAATTCCTGTGGTCGTTTCCTCTGAAACACCTCTTACTTCTTTTAACAATTCTTTATATTCTTTATGCATGATAGCAGTAAGATCTCCTCCATCATCCAATAGCATATTAGGTTTCCAATCAGGTTTACCAACAATAGTTTGTTTAATACACCATAAATACTCTTCTTCTGTTTCACCTTTCCATGCGTAAACTGGTATTCCAGCTTGTGCTATTGCTGCAGCAGCATGATCTTGGGTTGAGAATATATTACAAGATGACCATCTGACATCAGCACCTAAATCTACTAGAGTTTCAATTAATACTGCAGTTTGAATAGTCATGTGGAGGCACCCAATGATCTTTGCTCCTTTTAAAGGTTTTTTTCCAGCGTATTCTTCTCTCAATGCCATTAGTCCTGGCATTTCGCTCTCGGCTATTGAGATTTCTTTTCTTCCAAAATCAGCTAACGATATATCTTTTACTTTAAAATCATCCATCGCTGGCTTTCTAACAACAATCAGTTAATTAATCAATAAAAGTTTAAAATTCAGGGAAAACAATTTCAATTAAAGCACCTTTATTGTCTGGTCTATTACTAGCTACAATTTTTCCATTATGAACATCTACTAAGTTTTTGACAATATTTAACCCTAGCCCTGAATGCTCACCAAAATTATCAGGTCTGTTGCTATAAAATCTATTAAATATTTTACTCAAATCTTTTTCTTTAAATCCTTCTCCTTCATCAAGGATTTGTACAATTACTTTTTTATTTTGGTCTTTAGCAACTTTTACTAAAATTTTCTTATTATCATTGCTAAAAGAGATCGAGTTATCTAACAAATTTGCTATTATTTGCTCAATCCTATTCTCTATACCATTAATAAAATAATTTTTATTTTTATCATTTTCAAATAAGATCTGTATGTTTCTTTTAATATTATAAATACTATTATAATCATCCACTACAGATTGAATAATTGGTTCAATATCAATTTTTTTCATTTTTTCATTACTCAAAGCAACCTCATCTTTAAGCATTTGAGAATAATCTGTGATTAGTCTTTCAATTCTTAAAACATCATGGCTTAATATATTGACTAGCTTATCTCTTTGATTAGAGTCAGTTGTGTCTTTCAAAATCTCTGAAGCCCCTTTAAGAGAAGCTAATGGATTTCTAATTTCATGAACAAGATCTGTTGAAAAATTTTCTGCATGTGTAATACGTTTTTGTAGTTCATTTGTCATATCATCTAATGAATTTGACAATAAACCCAACTCATCATTTCTATCTTTTAAATTTTCAATACTAGTTTTCTCTCTGCTTTTATCTTTAATTTTTTTAGTATAGTTCACTAAGTTTTGTATAGGTTTTAAAAAATATCTATTCAAAACAAATGAAAAAATTAAAATTACAAATCCAACAGCAATTGCAGTTCTTAAAATAAAAGTTTCTCTCTCATCAATAGCGGCTTTTATGTCATTTGCATTTTCTGTAATTGCAATAAAGCCGATATTTGATCCTTCACGCATTACATTTTTAATCGTTGTTAGCTTAAATTGGTTAAAATTATCTTGAGTAAATGTAAATGGTTTTCCAAAATCTTTTGAGTTTAAATAAATTCTCAAAATATCTTTTAATGAAACAGGTTCATTTTCATCAATATTTATATCTTTTTTTTCAACGGTTTCTTGATTTTTTTGTTCATTTAAAACTTCAAGCTCAATTATGTTCAATCTTGTTGAAAAAGATCTTGGATCAAGATCTAAAGTATCGGTATCACCCAATAAATTTAAATCGTTATCAAAAAATATTACTCTATCTAAGTTTTGAAATATAAATCTTGTTGAAAATAAAAATTTTCTTATATCGTCTTCATTAAATGTAACATTTAATCTTAAAATATTATCAATAGTATTATTAAT
The DNA here is from genome assembly GCA_038124805.1 of Candidatus Pelagibacteraceae bacterium. Classification (GTDB taxonomy): domain Bacteria; phylum Pseudomonadota; class Alphaproteobacteria; order Pelagibacterales; family Pelagibacteraceae; genus Pelagibacter. The sequence goes on along the minus strand of JAYPCR010000002.1, from coordinate 44,834 downwards.
AACGTTAATATGATTTGCTGATTTTTTTTTAATTAAATTTGGTTGTACTTCCTTTAAATAAAGAGCTGTAAATAAACCAATAACTGTAAAGAAAATAAAATTTATAAATAAAAATTTTTTTAATATAGAAAGATTTTTTAAAAATTTACTTAACATCAACTAACATTCCATCTATATCCACTACCATATCTAGTTTCAATAGCTGAAAAATCAGGATCAACTTTTTTAAATTTTTTTCTAATTCTTTTAACATGGCTGTCAATTGTTCGATCCTCAATATCTGTGTCTTCTCTGTAAGCTATATCCATTAATTGAGCTCTTTCTTTGATTATTCCAGGTCTTTTAGCCAATTCTTTTACAATTAAAAACTCTGTTGTCGTTAATTTGTCAGGCAATTGCTTCCCATTCCACTCACATTCAAGTTGAGATGGATCTAATTTTAATTTTCCATGAGAAATTATACTTTTATTTTCCTCAATAATATTATTTGAGTCTTTTTTTCTTAATTGAACTCTAATTCTTTCGATTAATACTTTAATTGAAAAGCCTCCTGATTTTTTTACAAAATCATCTGCACCAAGTTTTAAGCCAAGTAACTCATCTATTTCATCATCTTTTGAAGTTAAAAAAATTACTGGTAGTGCAGTTTTTTTTCTAAGTTTTTTAAGTAATTCTTCTCCATCCATTTTAGGCATTTTTATATCTATAACTGCTAAGTCAGGTGGTGTTCTGCTTAAACCAATTAAAGCACTTTCACCATCAATATATGTTTGAACTTTAAATCCTTCTTTTTCTAGAGCTATACTTAAGCTAGTAAGTATATTTCTATCATCATCTACTAAGGCAATAGTTTGTTTATTCATCATGTTATATAAAAATACTAAAATGTTCTAAATTGGGCAATATAATTAAAACTAGTGAAGTGTACCCCAATTATCACCGATATTTATGTCAACAGTTAAAGGTGTTGAGAATGAATGGTGCTCACTTTCACTCACACTGGTCATCTCTTTCTTAATAATCTTTGTCATTTCATCTACTTCATTTTTTGGAACCTCAAATATCAACTCATCATGAATTTGAAGTAACATTTTTGATTTTAATTTTTTATTTTGATTTAAATTTTTTTGTAACCTAATCATAGCAAGACGCATTATTTCTGAAGCAGAACCTTGTATCGGCGCATTAATAGCTGCTCTTTCTTGAAAATTTCTTACATTAAAGTTTTTGTCATTAATGGCATTAAAGTGAGATCTTCTACCAAAAATATTATTTACATATCCAGATTTTCTACAAAATTTAATTGTTGAATCCATATAAATTTTAATTTCTGGAAATTTTGCAAAGTATGCATTTAAAAACTCTTCCGCCTCATAATTGGATACATTAATTTGTTTTGCTAAACCATATTGTGAAATTCCGTATATAATTCCAAAATTAATTGCTTTAGCTTTTCTTCTTTGATCTTGATCAACTTTTTTAATGTCTATATTAAATATTTGGCTAGCTGTTAAAGAATGAATATCTTCATTATTTTTAAAGGCTTTTTTTAATTCTTTAACTCCAGCTAGATCAGCTAATATCCTCATTTCTATTTGATTATAATCTGCAGATATTAATGTATGGTCTTTTTCTGCCACAAATGCTTTTCGAATATCTCTACCATCCTCAGATTTAATAGGTATATTTTGTAAGTTTGGATCACTTGATGCAAGCCTTCCAGTAGTAGTAGCAGCTAATAAAAAAGAAGTATGCACTCTATTACTTGTGGGATTCAAATGCTTTGGAAGTGCATCAGAATAAGTATTTTTTAATTTAGAAACTTGCCTCCAATCTAAAACTAATTGAGGAAATTTGTGACCTTTAAAGGCTAAATCCTCTAAAACACTCGCGCTGGTAGCAAAACTACCTTTTTTAGTTTTTTTCAAACCTGCAATTTTTAAATCATTATATATAATGTCTCCAAGTTGTTTGGGTGAACCTATATTAAATTCTTTTTTAGCAATTTTAAAAATTTCTTTTTCAAGTTTTTCAATTTTTTTTTCAAATTTTAACGATAAAGATTTTAAAAAATTAGTATCAATTTTTATTCCTTTCATTTCCATAAAAGCTAAAATTTCAATCATTGGTTTTTCAAAAATTTCGTAAATATTAATCATTTTTTCTAATTTTAAATTTTTTATGAATTTTTTATATAGTCTAAATGTAATGTCGGCATCTTCTGCTGCATAATCTTTAGCTTTTTCAATCTCTACATCGCTAAAGTTAATTTCTTTTTTTCCAGAACCTACCAAGTCTTTAAATGCAATAGTTTTGTGTCCTAAATGAAGTTCAGATAAAGTATCCATATTATGTCTATTTTTTCCTGCATCCAAAACATAAGACATTAACATTGTATCCTCCATTGGAGAAATTGAAATTCCCTCTCTATATAAAACTATAAAATCATATTTTATATTTTGACCGATTTTCTTTATGCTTGGATCCTCTAGTAAAGGTTTTAATTTATCCAAAACATTTTTTTTATCTAAATTTTTATTTGATTTATGACCCACAGGTATATAGCAAGCTTTGCCTATTTTTGAACTTAAAGAAATTCCTACCAAATTAGCCTGATGAGGATCAATCGAGCTTGTCTCTGTATCTATGGCAACTTCACCAACTTCCTCTGCTTCTTTAATCCAATTATCTAATTCATTAATTTCACTAATTAAAAAATAATTTTTTTTAGAAATTTGTTTTTGTTTTTCTTGAACCTCTGTTTTTGAACTTAGAAGATTAGGTTCACCATATGCAGAGATAGCTGAGCTAAGTAATCTATTAAATTCCATTTCTCTTAAAAATTTATAAAGTTTGTCTTTATCAATTTCTTTTAATCTAAAATCTTCCAATTTTTGATTTATTGGAGCATCATGTTTTAAGGTAACTAGCTGTTTACTAATTATAGCTTTGTCTTTATTTTCAATAAGGGTTTCTCTTCTTTTATTTTGTTTTATTTCATGGGCTGATTTTAAAAGTTTCTCTAAAGTTCCATATTTGTTTATAAGTTCTGCTGCTGTCTTAACCCCAATTCCTGGAACTCCTGGAACATTATCGCTGCTATCTCCCGCCAAAGCCTGAACGTCAATAACCTTACTAGCATCTACTCCAAATTTATTATGAATATCGTCTTCATTAATAAATTTATTCTTCATTGGATCAAAAATACGAACATTCTTTTTATATAATTGCATCAAGTCTTTATCAGATGAAACAATTGTTACCTTTGCACCTAGACTTAAAATTTCATCGACATATGTTGCTATTAAATCGTCAGCCTCATAATTCATTAATTCAACTGAAGGCAAATTAAATGCTAAAACTGATTTTCTTATGTATTCAAATTGTGGGGCTAAATCATCTGGTGCCTCTGAACGATTAGCTTTGTAATCACTATAAATTTCATTTCTAAAAGTTTTTCTAGCTGAGTCAAAAATTACTGCAAAATGTGTTGGTTTTTGTAAATTTTCTATAGATTTTGAGTCCTCTAATAATTTAAACAACATACTACAAAACCCACTAACTGCCCCAGTCGGAAGGCCATCGCTTTTCCTAGTCAAAGGAGGTAAGGCATAATATGCTCTAAAAATATATCCTGAGCCGTCAATTAAATAAAAATGATCAGTTTTTTTAATATTAGTCATGAAATAATTTAAATATTATTTAGGTAATAACATCTATACTTCTTAAAATATACCACACTTAATTCAATTAATATAAAACTAGATTATTATAAAAAATATGAGTATTATTGAATATGGAGCTTATAAAGCAAAATTCACAAACAAAAATATTTAAAAATTTAGCATTAATCTTTATTGGAACAATTGCATTAACAATTTCAGCAAAAATAAAAATTCCTTTTTATCCTGTACCAATGACTATGCAAACATTTATGGTAATGTTTATTGGTATTGCTTTTGGATATAAAATGGGTCTAGCAACTATATCCCTATACTTAATTGAAGGGATCGCAGGTTTGCCAGTATTCTCTAACTCACCTGAAAAAGGAATTGGTCTAGCATATTTTGTAGGACCTACAATGGGATATCTAATTGGTTTTTTAACTGCTTGTTATTTTTCATCTAAAATAAATTTGAATGATAGTTATTTAAGAATATTTACTCAACTTATTCTATCTGTATCAACTATCTATATTTTTGGTATCTTGTGGCTTGGAACTCTCATTGGATGGGATAAACCGATTTTACAACTTGGTGTAGTACCTTTTCTATTAGCAGAAAGTTTTAAAATTATTTTATTAACAATAATTTCAAAAAAAATAATTAAATTTAGAAGATTTATCTAGGAGATCTTTTAGACAAAATTCGTTGAAGAGTTCTTCTGTGCATTTTTAATCTTCTTGCAGTTTCAGAAACATTTCTATTACACAACTCAAAAACTCTATGAATATGCTCCCATTTAACTCTATCAGCTGACATAGGATTTTCTGGTGGTGCTGCTTTTTTAGAAGGATCAGCTAAAAGTGCTTTTTCAACATCATCTGCATCAGCAGGTTTGGCTAAATAATCTATTGCTCCCTCTTTGATCGCTGCAACAGCAGTTGGGATATTTCCATAACCAGTTAACATAATTATCCTGCTAGTTGCATTAGAAGATTGTATTTCTTTTACAACCTCAAGTCCATTTCCATCTCCAAGTCTTAAATCTACAACTGCGAATCCTGGGATCTTTGATTTAACTGATTCTATTCCTTTTTGTACACCCTCAGCTTGAAAAACTTCAAAGCCTTTTTTTTCCATTGCTCTTGCAAGTCTCTCTCTAAATGGAGAGTCATCATCTACAATAAGCAATGATTTATTATCAAAATCATTGATGTTTTTAAGTGTAGCTTCATCTTTCATGCCATTCAATATGGTCATGAATTTAAATTATTCAACCCGTTATTATTTGCTTTACATTGGTATTCTATTGCCTTAATTGCATGAAAAATTGAAAGTTTTTTACA
>JAYPCR010000002.1:0-39726 GCA_038124805.1 Candidatus Pelagibacteraceae bacterium | reverse complement strand
CTTTACATTGGTATTCTATTGCCTTAATTGCATGAAAAATTGAAAGTTTTTTACAAGTTTTAAAAAACTTTTTTTATTAAATTTTTTTTTGGAGGCATTATTAGTGCAAAAATTTAAATCGGTTGAAGAACTAATAAATCAACTGAAACCTGAAAAACCAGTTTACTGTATCAGAAAAAACTCTATTCAAACAGCTGTACATCATTTTAAAAAAAATTTTCCAGGGAAAATTTTGTATGCTGTAAAAACAAATTCTCACCCAGATATAATTCAAACGATAATCAAAAGTGGCATCGATCAATTTGATGTAGCATCGATCAATGAAATAAAATTAGTAAAACAGTTTAGTTCTACAGTTAAATGTAGCTATATGCATACTGTAAAAAGTAGAGAAAGTATTGCTGAAGCATATTTTAATTATGGAGTAAAAACATTTTCACTTGATACAAAAGATGAATTAATCAAAATAATTCAATCAACGAATAATGCTAATGATCTAGAATTATTTGTTAGAATAGCAGTATCAAATGAACATGCAGAAATAGATTTATCAAAAAAATTTGGTGCACAAAATTCTGAAGCATTAGGATTATTACGATTAGCAAAACAATATGCTAGTAAAGTTGGTTTAAGTTTTCATGTTGGTTCACAATGCATGCATCCAATTTCTTACGCTAAAGGCATTAATGAAATTGGCAACATAATTAAAAAAACTAAAATTGTACCAGATTATATAAATGTTGGTGGTGGTTTTCCTGCAATCTACCCAGACCTTGTGCCACAAGCATTAGAAAATTATTTTTCTGAAATAAAAAATGGATTAAACAGTTTAAAATTAGAAAAATTACCTGAAGTAATTTGTGAACCTGGAAGAGCTTTAGTTGCAGAAAGTGGCTCAACTATAGTTAGAGTGAATTTAAGAAAAAAACAAAAGCTATATATAAATGATGGAACATATGGAACTTTATTTGATGCAGGTGCACCTAATATTGTTTTTCCATCTAGAATGATCAAAGAAAGTTCAAATAAAATAATTTCAAAAAAATTAACTGCATTTGATTTTTATGGACCTACTTGTGATAGCATGGATTACATGAAAGGCCCTTTCTTACTTCCAAATAATATTAAAGAAAATGATTATATTGAATTAGGTCAACTAGGAGCTTATGGTTTAACTTTTAGAACTCAATTTAACGGTTTTTATTCTGATGAAATTTTTGAAGTAGAAGATGAACCAATTATGACCATGTATGACAAAGACATTAATAAAGCAATTCTGGTCGCTTAATGTCTGAAAGCAAAAATTTAGGTCATAATAGTAAAAAAGACTTTCTCAAAAATCCGGTAGAACACATAGATATCACATCGTTTGACTCAAGAACGATTATTTCAGCAATGGAAAAAATGTCTTTTGTATCTAGAGAAACTGCTAATGCAGCAGGCATTTATAATGAAATGTTAAAAGATAAAGAATGTACTATTTTTTTAACTCTAGCAGGCTCAACTTCGGCTGCGGGCTGCATGAATATTTATAAAGATTTAGTTAAATATAATATGGTAGATGCTATTGTAGCGACTGGAGCATCTATAGTAGATATGGATTTTTTTGAAGCCTTAGGTTTTAAACACTATCAAGGCTCACAATTTCAAGATGATACAGAGCTTAGAAAAAATTATATCGATAGAATTTATGACACTTATATCGATGAAGATGAATTACAAATGTGTGATAAAAAAATCTGTGAAATTGCAGATACGCTAGAACCTAGAAGTTACACCTCAAGAGAATTTATTTGGGAAATGGGAAAATATCTAAAAAAAAATTCTAAAAAGAAAGACTCATTGATTGAAACAGCCTATGACAATAATGTTCCAATTTTTTGCCCAGCTTTTACCGACTCAAGTGCTGGATTTGGTTTAGTAATGCATCAAGAAAAAAACCCAAAAAATCATATGACTATAGACTCCATAAGAGAATTTAGAGAACTGACAGAAATAAAAATGCAATCTAAAGGTTCTGGTCTTTTTATGATCGGTGGAGGTGTTCCAAAAAATTTTATTCAGGATACAGTTATTTGTGCAGAACTTCTTGGTAGAGATGTAGACATGCATAAATATGCAGTTCAAATCACTGTAGCCGACTCCAGAGATGGGGCTTGTAGCAGTTCAACCTTAAAAGAAGCTAGTTCATGGGGAAAAGTAGATGTAACTAAAGAACAAATGGTTTTTGCTGAAGCTACAAGTGTTTTGCCTTTAATTGCAAGTGACGCATATCATAAAGGTGAATGGAAAAATAGATCTAGAAAAAACTTTGCTAAAATATTTGAGTAAAAATTGAATTATCTATCAAATAAAAATGGATTTCTTGGAATTGATAACAATGTCAATTTTAAAGAAAAAGTCGTTGTAGTACCTTTTGGCCTAGAAAAAACTGTGAGTTATGGTGGTGGAACTAGAAATGGTCCTAAAGAAATCATTAAAGCATCTCATCAAGTTGAGCTATATGATGAAGAATTAAATTGTGAGCCTTACAAAAAAATTGGCATTAAAACTTTGAAACCGTTTAAGATTGATAAAAATATAAATAAAGCACTCAATAAAATTTCGAGTATTAATCAAGAAATTCTTGATAAAAAACTTTTTCCTTTAACATTTGGTGGGGAACATTCAATAACACCTGGTTGCATTAGACCATTTGCAAATAAGTATAAAGATTTATGTTTATTACATTTTGATGCGCATGCAGATCTAAGAGAAAGTTATGATGGGGAAAAATTTTCTCATGCTTCAGCAATTAAAAGATGCCTTGATTTTCCAAATGTTTCAGTGATTTCGTTTGGAATAAGAAACATTTCTGAAAGTGAAATTCCTTTTTTAAAGAAAAATCCTTCAAGAATAAAAATATTTTGGGCAAAAGATAAGGCTAAATGGGATTTAAACAAATTCAAAAAAATGATTAAAAATAAAACTGTATATCTTACTTTTGATGTAGATGGTTTAGATTCAAGTATTATGCCTGCAACTGGAACTCCTGAACCCGGAGGCCTACTTTGGGATGAAACATTAAATATAATTAGGATTGCAGCAAAAAATTCAAAAATAGTTGGAGCTGATATTAATGAATTATCTCCAATAAAAGGTTTTAACTCTTATAACTTTTTAGTTGCAAAACTAGCTTATAAAATTTTATCCTATAAATTTTTATATTAAATTTTAACTGGTTTTATAAAATTTAATAAAATTCTAAAAGGAATTAACATTACCAATGCAACAATAAATTTTACTACAAGATCACCTAAAGATAAGGTGACCCAAGGTACTCCTGTTCCATAAAATGCTATCGAAAAAAATATAAAAGTATCAACTACCGAACCTATTAACGAAGATGTTAATGGAGCTATAAACCACCTCTTTTTTTTTCTTAATTGATCAAAAATTTGTACATCTAATAATTGTGCAGTTATAAAAGCTATACCAGAACCAATTGCAATTCTTATTGATATCAAATCTCCAAAGTTTGTTGAAAAAATAAGTGTAAATAAAATCCCAATTGCAAAACCTAAATAAACAATTTTTTTTGCTATAATTTTACCTAAAGACCTGTTGGCTAAGTCTGTTATTAAAAAAGCTACTGGGTAACTAAATGCACCATAGGTAAGAATTTCATTTAATCCATAATAATAGATGGGAAACTGAACTAAATAATTTGAAGCTAAAACAACCACACCCATCATAAATGACAGGGTAATTAATAATTTGTTCATTATGCTGACTTAGCGGATGATACTTTTTTAAATGGAGATTTAATTAATATACTTTTTTTTAATTTTTTTAATCTAGGAGATAGATTTTTATTTTTTACAGTTTTCAAAAACTCATCAAAACTACCTTTTTTATCTACCGATCTTACTCCTGCATTACTTACTCTTAATTTTAAACTTCTTTTTAAAAGTTCACTTGTAAATTTTACTTTTTTTAAATTTGGTAAAAAACGTCTTTTAGTCTTGTTATTAGCATGACTGACATTATGACCCTTCATTGGGATTTTTCCGGTTAATTCACATTTTTTTGACATAATAACAGTGCCTATATAAGGCGAGATATTGATTGCGTCAAGTTTAATAGAATTATGATGGCCTACTATTTCCAACAATTTCTCTAAAATTCTTAACACCATCTTTAATTAATAATTCTTTAAGGTCTTTTTTAATAATACTAACAATATTTGGTCCTTGAAAAACCATCCCTGTATAAAGCTGAAGATAATCAGCACCAGCTAATAATTTATCATATGCACTTTTGCCTGAGTTAATGCCACCTACGCCAATTATTTTAATTTTTCCTTTTAGCAAATTGTAGAATTTATTAATTACTATATTAGATTTCTTTTGAATAGGTTTTCCTGAAAGCCCACCTTTTTGATGTTTTTGAATATCTGTTAAATTTTCTCTTGTTGAATCAGAGGTATTAGAAATAATAGCTGCATCAATTTTATTTTCTAAAAGTATTCCAGCAATTTCATTTATCTGGTTCTCTGTCACATCTGGTGAAATTTTAACTGCAATTGGAATTTTTGATTTAAGTTTTTGTTTTTCTAAAATTATAGATTTAAGTAAATCATTTAATTTTGTTTGTTCATGCAAATTTCTCAAGTTTTCTGTATTAGGAGATGAAATATTAATTGTTATATAGTCAGCAAATTCATGAAAAGTATTTAGCCCAATTAAGTAATCATTAATTCTATCTTTGGTATCTTTATTTGGACCAATATTAATTCCAAGAAGCCCTTGTTTAGGATTATTCTTTATTCTATATAAAATATTCTTTGCCCCTTGATTATTAAATCCAAGCCTATTAATTAATGCTTCATCATCAACCAACCTAAATACTCTGGGTTTTGGATTACCATATTGTTCTAATGGGGTTATTGTGCCGACCTCAACAAAACCAAAACCAATTTTGAATAAAGGATTATAAACTTCTGCATTTTTATCAAAACCAGCTGCTATACCAATCGGATTTTCAATTTCTTTTTTAAACAACTCTGTTTTAAAAATTGGATCATTTTTATTAGTATCAAAAACATTAGTTATCAAATTAAGTTTAAGAGATTTAATTGCAAGATTATGTGCTGTTTCAGGGTCAAATTTAAAAATAAATGGTCTAAGTTTTGAAAACATTATTTAAGCTTACTTAAAATCAATTCCTTTGTCTCATTCACTCCAAAAAAACTTATGAAAAACCCCATCCTAGGTCCATTTTCATCGCCAAAAACAACTTCATAAATTAGTTTGAACCAATCTCTTAAGTTTTCAGCATAACCATTTTCTTTACCAGTAGAATATATTAGTGTTTGAATTTCTTCAGGAGTCATCTGTTCATTACATGTTTCGAGAGTTTTGACTAATGCAGTTAAAGCTTTTTTCTCTTCATCATTTGGCATTTTATATTTTTTTTGAGATTTAATTACATCGTTAAAGTATTTAATTGCATAACCAACTAATGCGTCAAATATTGGAGAATTCTTTTCAGAGATATTAGGGTTATATTTTTTAACAAATTTCCACAACAATTCTTTATTATCAGCATTACTAGTTTCAACAAGGTTCAACAACATAGAAAAAGTCATAATCGAATCTTCTTGTGGGATTTTTCCATTGTGGACGTGCCAGACTGGGTTCATCAATAATTGAAGCTCATCTTGTTTTTTTGCTTTTTCAATGCAATCTAAATACTCATCTACTGCTTTAGGAACAATTTCTTTATATAGTTTCTTTGCTCTTTTTGGGTTTTGATACATATAAAGTGATAAGCTTTCGGGTGAAGCATATGTTAACCATTGATCTATTGTGATACCATTTCCTTTTGATTTTGAGATCTTCTCTCCTTTTTCATCTAAAAAAAGCTCATAAGCAAATCCAGATGGATTTTTTTTTCCAATTAAATTAATTATCTTGGTAGATAAAATTGCACTTTCAATTAAATCTTTTCCATACATTTCAAAATCTACATCAAGTGCATACCATCTCATAGCCCAATCTACTTTCCATTGTAATTTGCAGTTGCCATCTAAAATACTTACTTCTAATTTTTTTCCATTATTATCAAAAACTACTTTTGAATTATTTTTATCTATTTCCAATATTGGAATCTCTAAAACATGTCCTGTTTCTGGGCATATAGGCAAAAATGGGCTATATGTTTTTTGTCTATCTTTACCAAGAGTAGGCAATATAATATTCATAACACCATCATAATTTTCTAAAATAATTTGAAGTGTCGGATTAAAATAACCACTTTTATAAAGTGAAGTTGAGCTTTTAAAACTATATTTAAAATTAAAACTATTTAGAAAAGTCTTTAACATCTCGTTATTGTGTTCACCAAAACTATTAAATTTATTAAATGGATCAGGAACTTGAGTTAATGGTTTATGGAGGTTTGCAGTTAATAATTCTTGATTGGGCACATTATCGGGAACTTTCCTTAATCCATCCATATCGTCAGAAAATGTAATTATTTCTGTTGGAAGATCAGTCAATTGATTTAAAGCATTTACCATCATTGAAGTTCTCGCAACTTCTCCAAATGTTCCGATATGTGGTAAACCACTTGGTCCATAACCAGTTTGCAAAATTATTTTACCTTTTTTTTCTATAAAAGATTTTCTCTCTCGAAGCATTTTTTTTGCTTCCACAAAAGGCCAGGCACTAGTTTTTTCTAAATTTTCTTTTTTAATCATGAATAACTTATAAAAAATCTTAAATTACCGATTTTACTAATTCTTATAGAGTTGAAATTTATTTACCATAAAATAATGTTCTTTCAAAATGTCTAATTACAAAACTGTTTTTTTTACACTGGGTATTTTACAAATAATTTTAGGGGCTTCTATGTTCCTTCCAATAATTATACAGATGATTTATTCAGAAATAGACTCGTCTTTTTTTGGAGCCTCAATAATAACAATTATTTTTGGAACTTTATTTTTTTTATCTAATTTGGATCATGATAAAAAATTGAATTTACAACAAGCTTTTTTATTAACTGCTTTATCTTGGTTAAGTATTGCAATTTTTGGATCTTTACCCTTTATATTTTCAAATCTAAATTTGTCATTTACAGACTCTTTTTTTGAGAGCATGTCTGGAATTACCACTACAGGATCAACCATACTGTCTAATTTAGAAATAACACCAAAAAGTATATTACTTTGGCGCGCAATACTTCAATGGCTTGGAGGAATTGGTATAATTGTAATGGCTATCACGCTAATGCCAATAATGAATGTTGGCGGAATGCAATTATTTAAAATATCAAGCAATGATACTTCAGAAAAAATTCTTCCAAAATCTAAGGAGATATCTCTTAGGTTAATCTATATTTATTCATCATTAACAATTTTGTGTGCACTAACTTATTGGATATTTGGGATGAATATTTTTGATAGTTTAACGCATTCAATGACAACAATTGCAACAGGTGGTTTTTCTAACTATAACGACTCAATAGGTTATTTTAATAGTATCCCAATTGAAATTTCTGCAATGCTATTCATAATATTGGGAAGCTTGCCTTTTATTGTCTACATTAAATTTATAAATGGTAATAAAAAAATTTTTACTTCAGATATTCAAATTAGAACTTTTGTTAGAATTATTTTAATAGCAATTACAGTTTTATCGATTTATTTAATTTTTTACGATGGAAATAAATTTAATCTAAGATCTATATTTTTTAATGTTATTTCAATTCTTACTGGTACAGGATATGTCAATGCTGAATTTGATAGTTGGGGTAGTTTTGCTTTAGTACTATTTTTAGCTTTAATGTTTATTGGAGGATGTGCAGGATCTACAACCTGTGGAGTAAAAATATTTAGAATTCAAATATTATATTTGTTTATTTCTAACCAACTTAAAAAAATAATTTATCCTAAAGGAGTATTTGTTATGAAATATGACAAAAATGTTATTGATAATAAATTTATCTCTTCAATAATTTCATTCATTTATCTATATTTTGTAATATTCTTTATTTTAGCAGCATTATTATCTTTAACTGGTCTTGATTTTGTAACAGCTATTTCTGGTGCAGCGACCTCTATTTCAAATGTAGGTCCAGGATTAGGTAATATAATTGGTCCAAATGGAAATTTTTCTACACTACCCGATATATCTAAATGGATACTAACACTTGGAATGATTTTAGGTAGACTTGAGTTATTTGCTATTTTAGTATTATTTATACCTTCGTTTTGGAGAAATTAATTTGATTGAAATAAAAAAACAATCCCTATCAGAAACGTTCTCTATATATTTTGATATTAGAATGTTAAAAATTCTATTGCTTGGTGCAATTTCAGGATTTCCTTGGGTGCTTATTGGAAGCAGTCTTAGTTTATGGTTAAAGGAAGATGGTTTAAGCAGATCAACAATCGGTTGGGCAGGACTGATATTTGGTGTTTATGCTTTTAATTACTTATGGGCACCATTAATAGATAGAATTCAAATTCCTATTCTTACAAAAAAAATTGGACATAGAAGAGCGTGGATTGTTTTAATGCAATCATTAATTTTAACTTGTCTAGTATTGTGGAGTATTCTTAATCCAACACAAAATCTTGCAATGGTAATTACTATTGGATTATTGATTGCTATTGCCTCTGCTACGCAAGATATCACGGTTGACGCTTTAAGAATTGAACAGATTGGTGAACATGAAGGAAAATCAATGGCTGCAGGTGCTGCTATGGCAGTGGTTGGATGGTGGAGTGGTTATAAATTAGGTGGTGTGATTTCTTTATTTTCTGCAGAATATCTTGAAAATTTAGGATTCAATAATTATTGGCAACTTACCTTTTTAATACTAGGGGTTCTAGTAATCTTGATGAATATAGGTTTAATGTTTGTTTCTGAAGGTGGTTCAGAAGAAAGAAAAAATAAACAAAAAGAAGACGACAAACTAATTTCAAATAAATTTAATTCAAAAAATATATTTACTAATTTATTGACTTGGGTTGGCGGAACTATTGGTGGCCCTATTGTAAGTTTCTTTAAAAAAAATGGCTTTAAAATTGCAATAGGAATTTTAGGATTTGTTTTTCTTTTTAAAGTTGGTGAGGCTTTTTTAGGAAGAATGTCAATAATCTTTTATAAAGAGATTGGTTTTAGCAAAAGTGATATAGCTATTTACTCAAAAACACTTGGGTGGATTACTACAGTAATATTTACATTACTTGGTGGATTATTTGTAATTAGATCAGGAGTGCTAAAAGCAATGTTTTTTGCTGGAATACTAATGGCAAGTACTAACTTATTATTTACTTTATTAGCTTGGAGTGAAAAATCTGAATTACTTTTTGCAATAGCAGTTATTTTTGATGATGTGGCGGCAGCGTTTGCAACAGTTGCTTTTGTTGCTTTTATTTCATTATTAGTTGATAGAGCTTATACAGCTACGCAGTATGCACTTTTAGCTTCTATTGGAACAGCAGGAAGAACTACTTTAGCTTCATCTTCTGGTGCTTTGGTAGATTGGCTAAATGGAGATTGGGGTATATTTTTTATATTAACAGCTATTATGGTTATTCCTTCATTAATTATTCTATGGTTTATAAAAAATAAATTAAAACTGAGTGAAAAATAATTTTTATTTTAACAAAAGTATAGAAAATATACATTTTAAACCATCATCAAAATCTGAGGTTAGTTCACAAATTTTATATGGTGAAAAATTCCTAATCATAAAAAAAATTAAAAATTGGATTAAAATAAAAACATTATATGACAACTATTATGGATATATTAAATTAAATAAATTTAAAAATTCGTTAAATCCTACGCACAAAATATTTAAAATTAAATCTCAAATATTCAAAAAAGATAAAAATAAATTTTTAAAAACTAAAGACTTTTTATTTTTTAGCAGTAATCTTTCAATTCTAAATGAAGAAAAAAACTATATTGAATTTGAAAAAAATAAATGGGTAAAAAAAAAGGATACTAAAAGTATTTACTTTAAAGAAAAAAACTTTGTAAAAATTTTTAAACAATTTTTAAATACTAAATATTTATGGGGTGGTAAATCTTGTAATGGAATTGATTGTTCTGCTCTTTTACAAATATATTTTAAATTTAATAATAAATTTTTTCCAAGAGATACTAAAGACCAAGTAAAATATTGCAAAAAAAATAATAAAATTGAATTTAAAAAAGGTCATATTATTTATTGGAAAGGACATGTGGGCATATGTATTGATAATAGAAACTTTATTCATGCATACGGTCCAAGAAAAAAAGTTTTAATTATGCCAACTGTTCAAACAATTAAACTGATTGAAAAAACAGCTAAATTAAAAATTAAAAAAATAAGTACAATTTCTAAAAATTAACTTCTTCCAAAATCAGGTTTATTAATATCTTGTTTTAATTTAATTATTTTTTTTCTAACACTCTTAGTTTGTTTCAATTTATTTAATATAGATTGATTATTTTTTATTTGGATATCTTTTTTAAATGCATGTAAATTTTTAACAAATAAGTCTATAGCTTTAATAATATTATTCTTATTATTGAAAAATATATCTCTCCACATAATTTCATTAGATGCTGCAATCCTAGAAAAATCTCTAAGTCCACCTGCGCTAAATTTTATTAAGCTATATTTTTGTTTTTTTTCAAAATCTTGAGCAGATTTTACAAGATTATATGCTATTAAGTGAGGTAAATGGCTAGTAATTGAGAATATTTTGTCGTGCTTTTCTGGAGTCATTATTGCAACTTTTGAACCAAGTTTTTTCCAAAATTTATTTAATAATTTTAAATGCTCTGGTTTTGAGTTTTTATCTTTGATTAAAATTGACCATCTATTCATAAATAAATCTGCTTTTCCATGTTCAGGGCCACTTACTTCAGAACCAGCAATTGGATGACTGGAAAGCCAATTTGCACCTTTTGTTAAATATTTCTGAATAATTTTAGATGACTCCAATTTAGAAGACCCTACATCAGTAATTAAATTTTTATTTGTTAAATATCGATTTATTTTTAAGACTATATTTTTATATTCACTCATAGGTGTACATAAAATTATAAGATCTGAATTTTTTACTGCGAATTGAAAATCATTAACTATTGTACAAGGTAATTTAAGTTTTTTTATTTTACTTTGATTTGATTTAGATTTTTCATAAACAAAAATTTTTTTTGATATATTTTTTTTAACTATAGCTCTTAGTAAAGATGAACCTAATAAACCACATCCTATTATAAAAATATTTTTCATTTTTAATTAAATATATTTTTTACAGCTTTAAATAAACTTAAATTTTCTTTTTTAGAACCAATAGTCAATCTTAAATGATTTTTAATCTTATATCCTTCTTCAGTAGATCTAATTATTATACCTTTTTGTTTTAATTTTTCATCAAACTGTTTTGAAGAGAATTTACATTTTTCAAAATTAAGTAATAAAAAATTTGTATTTATATCATTTGAAAAAATTTTATATTGTTCTAAAAATTTTTTAATTTTTTTTCCATTAATTAAATTAAATTTTACTGAGTCGCTTATAAATTTTTTATCTTTTAAAGCCTCAATTGCTGCTATTTGAGCAATTTGACTAACATTAAAAGGTGGTTTAATTGAATTTAAGGCATTAATTATTTTAGCTGAACCATAACCCCATCCTATTCTAAGCGAAGCTAAACCATAAATTTTAGAAAAAGTTCTCAAGATAAAAACATTTTCTCTATTTTTAAATAAATCAAGTGCAGAAATATAATCTGAAGAGGTCACATACTCATGATATGCATCATCAATCACTAGTAAAATATTTTGATTAAGTTTATTTCTTAAACTTATTAATTCTGATTTTGTTAAATAAGTGCCTGTAGGATTATTTGGATTGGCAATAAACACTATTTTTGTTTTTTTGGTAACTTTTTTTAAAATTTCTGGAATTGAAACTTTAAATTGATTCTCCTTTGCAAAAACAACTTTTGCCCCAATAATTTGAGCATAAATTCTGTACATCAAAAAGCTGAATTCTGGAACAATTACTTCATCATTGTTGTTTAAATATAAACTGCAAATCATTTGAATCACTTCATCTGAACCAGCTCCACAAATTATTTTGTTAAAATCACAATTAAAAGTTTTTGCTATTTGTTTTCTTAAATCTATAGCTTTACTATCTGGATATCTTGAAAACTTTAATTTTTTACTTAATAAAATTTTTTTTACTCTATTGCTGGTTCCTAAAGCTGACTCATTTGCAGATAATTTTATAACATTTTTAATTTTATTAATTATAGATTTACCTGGCTTATAAGGTTCAATATTAAACTGTTTAAATTTTGGTATTGGCATTTTTATATTTTTAATCTTTATAAATAATTTATTATTTATTTATACTGAATATGTATATTCTTTAAAAAAAATTGACATACTAAATAACTTCTAGTACAAAATTTGTGCGCTGATTTATCTGAATTGCGAGCGCTATAAAAAAACCGCTAAATAAGTTTTTTTTCTCACAATTCAACTTTCAGCTTATTGTTTATGAATATTAAAAAAGAAATAAAAAGTTTGTTGGTAGAAAAACCATTAAAGTTAGATTGTGGTAAAATAATAAATAATTTTCCACTAGCATATGAGACTTATGGAGAGCTTAATAAAAATAAAGATAATGCTATTTTAATTTTTCACGCTTTAACTGGTGATCAATTTGTTACAGGTATTAATCCTGTTACTAACAAAGATGGTTGGTGGAATTATGCAGTTGGTCCAGACAAAGCTATTGATACTAACAAATTTTTTATAATTTGTGCAAACGTGATTGGTGGATGTATGGGGTCTTTTGGTCCAAGTGACATCGATCCTGAAACAAAAAAAATTTATGGAACTAATTTCCCAGTAATTACCATTAATGACATGGTAAATGCCCAAGTAAATTTACTTGATTTTTTTGGAATAGAAAAACTTTATTCAGTTATTGGAGGCTCAATGGGAGGTATGCAGGTTCTGCAGTTTGTAAGTAATTTTCCTGACAAAGCAAAAACTGCTATCCCAATCGCTTGTACATCTAGTCACTCCGCTCAAAATATAGCGTTTAATGAGCTGGGTAGGCAAGCAGTAGCTGCTGACTCAAATTGGTGTGAAGGAGATTATATTTCTAAAAATTCAAATCCAAATAAAGGTTTAGCAGTTGCAAGAATGGCAGCTCATATCACTTATCTTTCCAAAAAAAGCTTACAAGAAAAATTTGGGAGAAAATTACAAGAGAGAGATGATTTGAAATTTGGTTTTGATGCTGATTTTCAAATAGAGAGTTATTTAAGATATCAAGGTTCAGTGTTTGTGGATAGATTTGATGCCAATAGTTATTTGTACATTACTAGAGCAATGGACTACTTTGATCTATCAAGAAATTTTGATGGAAATTTATCCAAAGCTTTTAAAAATACTAAAACAAAATTTTTTATAATTTCATTTACTTCGGATTGGCTCTACCCAACGCAAGAAAATAAAGAAATTGTAATTGCTTTAAATGCAATTGGAGCAGATGTTGGATTTGTTGAAATTGACTCTGATAAAGGTCACGACTCTTTTCTTTTAGATGTTCCAGAGTTTTTAAAAGCTTTAAAAAATTTTATAGAAAAATCTTATTAAAATGAAACATGAATTTAAAATTATTGCTGATTTAATAGAAAATAATAGCAGAGTTATAGATGTAGGATGTGGCGATGGTGTGTTAATGGATTTTTTAAAAAAAAATAAAAATATAGATGTCAGAGGTTTAGAAATTTCAAAAGAAAAAGTTCAAAAATGTATATCAAAAGGTTTAACTGTAATTGAAGGGAATGCAGAAAGTGACTTGCAACAATTTCCTAATCAATCATTCGATTATGCTATCTTAAGTCAAACTCTTCAAGCTTTTCTTAAACCTGAAACTGTTATTAATGAACTTTTAAGAGTTGGTAAAAAAGCGATAGTTACTATACCTAATTTTGGATATTGGAGAGTAAGATTTCACTTACTTTTTAAAGGAACGATGCCAATAACAGAAACTCTCCCAGATCAATGGTACAATACTGCCAATTTGCATATGTGCACAATCAAAGATTTCTTTAATTTTGCTAAAGAAAAAAATTTTAAAATAAAAAATTCTTTAGCTCTTAATAAAGAGGAAGTATCAATAATCAAAAGTTCAAATTTAAATTTTAAAAATTTTTTTGCTGATCTTGGAATATTTATTATAGAAAAATAAAATGAAAGTTGAGATCATTTCATGTTTACAAGATAATTATAGTTATCTAATAATCGATGAAAATACAAATATAGCTTGTGTTGTTGATCCAAGTGAATCACAACCAGTATCAAATTTTATTGATCGTAATAATATTAAACTAAAATACATATTAAATACTCACCACCACTATGATCATGTTGGTGGTAACCAAGAATTAAAAAAAAAATACAATTGTAAAGTTATTGGTTTTATAGGTGATAAAAATAGAATTCCTGAAATTGATATTATGGTTGAAGACAATCAAATTTGGAAATCAGATAACTTTGAATCAAAAATAATTCATATCCCTGGCCACACAAGTGGGCATATTTGTTATTATTTCTTCAATGAAAAAATTATTTTTACTGGTGATACTTTATTTTCACTGGGATGTGGAAGAATTTTTGAAGGAACTTATGCTGAGATGTTTAACTCTCTAAATAAATTAAAAAAATTACCTGACGAGACTAAGGTTTATTGTGGACATGAATACACTTTGAAAAATTCAGAGTTTTGTTTGAAATATGATAATGAAAACTTAATACTAAAAAATAAAATTAATGAAATAAAATCTAAATTAAAAAGAAACTTACCAACCATTCCTTCAACAATAAAAGATGAGTTGGAATGTAATGTATTTCTAAGAGCAAAAGACTTGGAAAATTTCTCAAAACTTAGAGATTTAAAGGATAATTTCTAAGTTATTCGGCTTGACTAAAGCCTTACTCGGACTATATTGCTGTTACAAAAATTAAGAATTACATTATGTCATACGCAGTAATACAAACAGGTGGAAAGCAGTACAAAGTTAAATCAGGAGAAATCCTTAAGATTGAAAAACTAGCAGATTCAAAGCCTGATACAAAAGTAGAATTTAAAGAAATCCTAGCTTATGGAGATGATAAAATTATAGAAATTGGTGCTCCAACAATAGAAGGAGCAAAAGTTGAAGCAGATTTAATTAAAAATAGCAAAAATAGAACTATTTTAGTCTTCAAAAAAAGAAGAAGACAAAATTCAAGAAGAAAAAATGGTCATAGACAAGAATATTCATTAATAAGAATTAATAAAATTTTTGCAAAAGATGGAAAAATACTTTCTGAAGCAGAAAAAATTTCTAAGCCTACTAAAGCAGAAGAAATTAAAGAAGTAGCGGGAAAATAACTAGGTAACTTATGGCAACAAAAAAAGCAGGTGGATCATCTAGAAACGGCCGAGATAGTGCTGGTCGAAGACTTGGTGTAAAAAAATACGGTGGCGAAACTGTAATTCCTGGAAATATAATAGTCAGACAAAGAGGAACGAAAATTTTTCCTGGTGAAAATGTTGGAATGGGAAAAGATCATTCAATTTTTTCAGTAATCAAAGGTAAAGTCGTATTTAAAAAATCTAAATCAGATAGAACTTTCGTTTCAGTAAAACCCAATTAATAGTACAACTAAAAAGTTGTTGTTGTATTATGAAATTTTTAGATCAAGTTAAAATTTATATTAAGGCAGGAAATGGAGGCGATGGCTCTCCAAGCTTTAGAAGAGAAAAATTTATTGAATATGGTGGCCCAGATGGAGGAGATGGAGGCAAAGGTGGTTCAGTTATATTAAGATCTGAACAAAATCTAAACACGTTAATTGATTATCGATATCAGCAACATCATAAAGCTGGAAGAGGCGAAAATGGATCTGGTCAAAATAGAACTGGAAAAGGTGGAGAAGATTTAATTTTAAAAGTACCTATCGGCACACAAGTATTTGAAGAGGACAACAAAACTCTAATCTATGATTTTAATAAAGAAGGTGAAGAGTTTGTAGCGGCTGCGGGTGGCAAAGGTGGTTTAGGAAATACAAGATTTAAAAGCTCAACTAATAGAGCTCCAAAAAAATTTACCAAAGGCTCGAGTGGTGAAGAATTTGTAATCTGGTTGCAATTAAAAACTATCGCAGATATTGGAATAATTGGTTTACCAAATGCAGGAAAATCTAGTTTGTTGGCTGCAATTACTAATGCAAGTCCTAAAATTGCAAATTATAAATTTACAACCCTTAATCCAAATCTTGGTGTTGCATCTTATGATAATAAAGAAATCACACTTGCAGATATACCTGGGCTAGTTGAAGGCGCTCATGAAGGAGTTGGTTTAGGAATTCAATTTTTAAAACACATCGAAAGATGTAAGTCATTGTTGCATTTAATAGATATAACTAATGAAGATTTAAATAATTCATATCATCAAGTAAAAACGGAGCTTAGTAATTACAGCCCAGATCTTTTGAAAAAAAAAGAATTAATTGTATTAAATAAAATTGATCTAATTGATGAGGAAATGATTAAAGAAATCATTGAAGATTTTTCAAAAGATAAAAATGTAGAAATTGTAACTTTGACTACTTTTGACAAAGAGTCTGTGTCTAAAATTAAATCTAAATTAATTTCATATGCAGCTTAAAGACTCTAAAATCACAGTAATAAAAATTGGTTCATCATTATTAGTTGACGAAAATAGAAAAATTAGAAAAAAATGGCTATCTAGTTTTGCAGAAGATATTCAAAAATTAAAATCAAGAAACCAAAAAGTAATAATTGTCAGCTCTGGAGCTATTGCGCTTGGATGTATAAAAATGAATATTAATAAAAAAAATCTAAAGTTAGATAAAAGTCAAGCAATTGCATCAATTGGACAGATTGAGCTGATGAATTTATTTTCCCAAACTTTTGAAAAACATAATCTAAACATATCACAAATATTACTGACCCTTGAAGATACAGAAGAAAGAAGAAGATCTCTTAATGCTAAAAGAACTTTTGAAAATCTGTTTGATTTAAATTTTATTCCAATAGTGAATGAAAATGACACAATAGCAACTAGCGAAATTAAATATGGAGACAACGACAGATTAGCATCTCGCGTTGCTCAAATCACAAATGCGGATACTTTAATTTTATTATCAGATGTAAATGGTCTTTATAATAAAAATCCAAAAATTCATAAAGATGCGAAACTAATAAAAAAAATAAATGATTTAAATAATCATTTAAAAAAAATAGATATTAAAGGTATCAATGAATATGGCAGTGGAGGTATGCTTACAAAAATAGAGGCTGCAAAAATTTGCCAACTATCAGGATGCTCAATGATAATTGCTAATGGTTTATATTTAAATCCAATTTCAGAAATAATTGAAAAAAATAACTGTACCTGGTTTTTACCTAAAGTTTCTAAATTAGATGCTCGAAAAAAATGGATTATTAGCTCTATCTCTCCAAAAGGGGAATTAATAATTGATGATGGTGCCAAGAAAGCTTTGAAAAATGGTAAAAGTTTATTGGCTGCAGGAATAAAGAAAGTTTTTGGAAAATTTAAAAAAGGTGATCATATTAAAATTTTAGATAAAAATAATAAAGAATTTGCTAGAGGTTTGAGCTCTTTTTCTTCCGAAGAAATAAATAAAATTTTAGGTCAACATTCAAAAGATATTGAAAAAATTTTAGGTTATATATCTAAGTCTGAAGTTGTTCATAAAGATGATATGGTCAAAATTAAATGAAAAATAAATTAATTCTTATTGGCAAAAATGCAAAAAAAGCAGCGAGTATAAAAATTAGCTCAAAAGTAAAAAATAAAGTTTTAACTGATTATTGTGATATTTTATTTAAAAATAAAGGATTGGTAATCAAAGAAAATTCAAAAGATATAAAATTAGCAATTAAAAAAAATTTAAAAGAAAACTTAATTAGTAGGCTAATTCTTAATGAAAAAAAAATATTAGAAATTATTAAATCTTTAAAAGAAATTACAAAGCTAAAAGATCCAATAGATGAAATTCTTGAACAATGGAAAAGGCCAAATGGTCTTAGTATTTCTAAAGTTACAATTCCAATTGGTGTGATTGGTGTCATTTATGAAAGTAGACCAAATGTAACTTGTGATGTCGCCGCTTTATGCTTTAAGTCTGGAAATCCAGTCATTCTAAAAGGAGGATCTGAAGCTTTAAATTCAAATAAAATATTATCTAAACTTTTTAGAATTGCTTTAAAAAAAAATAGAATAGATGAAAATTTTATTCAATTAATTGATATAAAAAAGAGAAGCGTAGTTGATTATTTGCTTACTAAAATGAAGGATTATATTGATCTAATAATTCCAAGAGGTGGCAAAGGATTAGTTAAAAAAGTTCAGCAGTATTCTAATATTCCAATTATTGGACATTTAGAAGGAATTTGTCACACTTATGTTGATAAAGATGCAAATTTAAAAATGGCAACAAAAATTATTTACAATGCAAAGTTAAGAAACACAGCTATTTGTGGAGCAACAGAAACTATTTTATTTCATAAACAAACTCTAAATAAATTTTTAAATCCAATTTTAAAAAATTTAGCAGATAGTAATTGTAAAATTATTGCAGACCCAATTATAAAAAAAAAATATAAAGGATTTTCAATAAAAGCTACTGAAAAAGATTGGTCTACTGAATACTTATCTTCAGCAGTATCTGTTAAAGTGGTAGATAATTTAGAAGATGCAGTTAATCATATCAACAAATATGGCACCATGCATACTGATGCTATTATCACAGAAAATAATACTACTGCTGAAAAATTTTTAAAAAATGTCAAAAGCTCGATTGCAATGCATAATACCTCTACCCAATTTGCAGATGGTGGAGAGTTTGGTTTTGGTGGTGAAGTTGGAATATCCACAAATACCTTACCCCCAAGAGGACCTGTAGGTTTAAAACAATTGGTTTCTTATAAGTATCAAGTCAAAAGCAATGGGCAAATAAGGAAATAATTTGAATATTAAAAAAACTAAAGTTGGAGTATTGGGTGGTTCATTTGATCCAGCTCATAGAGGACATTTGGCTATTTCTAAAGAAGCTAAAAAAATATTTAAACTTAAAAATGTTATTTGGGCAATAACTAAACAAAATCCATTTAAGAAAAATAATCCTCAAATTTTAAAAGAAAGAGTCAAAAAATGTAAAAAAATTATTGGATTAAATAAATTTATAAAAGTTAATTTTTATGAAGATAAAATCAAATCTAATAAAACAATTGACTTAGTAAATCATCTTAAAAAAAACCAAAAAAATGAAATTTATTTTTTAATGGGTGCTGATAATTTAATTAGTTTTCACAAATGGCATAAATGGAAATTAATATCACAAAAATGCAATATTATTGTTTTTGATAGACATGGGTACAAAAAAAGATCATTAAAATCAAAGGCATTTAAAACACTTGGTAGTAAAAGTATAACTTTTATAAAATTTAATAAAGTCAACATTTCATCTTCTCAATTGAGAAAAATTTGATACTGTTTATTTAATTAATGGATAAAATTTCAGATCTTAAAGAAATTATCATAAAAACTTTAGACTCTAACAAGGCCTTGGACATTGTCACAATAGATCTCAAAGATAAAAGCTCCATGGCAGATTATATGATAATAGCAAGTGGAACCTCTTCAAGACATATTCAATCCTTATCTGAACAGGTTTTGGAGAAATTAAAAGACAATGGAGTTCAAAATTCTAAAATTGAAGGTAAAGAAAGTTCTGAATGGAAGTTAGTTGATGGTATAGATTTAATAGTTCATATCTTTCATCCTGAAAAAAGAAAATTTTATGAGTTAGAAAAAATTTGGTCTGAATTGATACCTAAAGAAAAAGTCATGATATGAAAAAATTAAAAATAGTAATATTTTTTTTAATCATAAATACTAGTTTGTTTCAAATTTCTCATTCGGTAGAGAATGAAATCTATAAAAAAATAGATTTATTCGGTGAAGTTCTTGAAAAAATTAATAAAGAATATGTTGAAGAAATTAATCAATCCGAAAGTATGGACTCTGCAATAAACGGACTTTTGCAATCACTAGATCCTTACTCTGCATATATGTCACCTGAAACTTTTGAGGAAATGCAAACAGAGACGAGTGGTGAATTTGGTGGACTTGGAATTGAAGTAGGAATGGAAGCTGGAGTTGTAAAAGTTATCACTCCAATGGATGGAACACCAGCTGATAAAGCTGGACTAAAAGCTGGGGATTATATTGTAAAAATAAATGATACACAGGTACAAGGAAAGTCCTTAAGTGAAGCAGTTGATTTAATGAGAGGACCTGTCGGATCTTCTATTGAACTTACCGTTAGAAGAAGAGGTGAGAAAAAAGCACTTACATTTAATATCACTAGAGAAATAATTGAAGTTCAATCAGTAAAATCTGATTTATTAGAAAATAATATAGGTTACATCAGATTAACATCCTTTAATGATAACAGTGGAGAGCAAATAGAAAATAAAATAAGAGAATTAAATAAAAATAAAAATTTAAACTCATATATTTTAGATTTAAGAAATAACCCTGGTGGATTACTTTCTCAAGCAATTAAGATTTCAGATTTTTTTTTAGACAATGGAGAAATAGTTTCCACTAAAAGTCGAAAAGCTTCAGAAAATAGAAAATGGTTTGCCAAAAATGGAGATATCACTGAGGGTAAAACTTTGGTCGTATTAATTAATTATGGCTCAGCATCTGCTTCGGAAATTGTGGCAGGTGCATTAAAGGATCATAAACGAGCAATAATATTAGGAGAAAGAAGTTATGGCAAAGGATCAGTGCAATCGATAATACCTTTAAAAAATAGAGGTGCAATCAGACTAACTGTTGCAAAATATTATTTACCCTCTGGAAAATCAATTTCTGAGGTTGGGGTTATGCCAGATATAGAAGTTTTAGAAGATTCTGATGAATTTAGAATTAAAACTGAAACTGACAATCAGTTAAGCTACGCTATAAAATTATTAAACGGCTAGTATGCAAGAAAAATATAAAAACTTACCACTACGAAGTGGTGTGGGTATTGTTGTTTTAAATAAAGATAATAAAATTTTTGTTGCAAAGAGAATAGACAATCCAAAAGACTATTGGCAAATGCCTCAAGGTGGTGTTGATGAAGGTGAGGATTTTTTATCAGCTGCTTTTAGGGAGCTTGAAGAAGAAACTTCAATCAAAAATGTAAAGCTTATCAAAGAAATTGATGAAATGATTTCCTATGAACTTCCAAAAAATTTGCTTGGAATTATATGGAAAGGCAAGTTTAGAGGGCAAAAGCAAAAATGGTTTTTAATGAGATATCTTGGAAAAGATGAAGATATTAATATCAAAACAAAAAATCCTGAATTTTTAGATTGGAAATGGATAGAGTTAGATGAAATTACAAACGTGGTAGTAGACTTCAAGCTACACGTTTATAAAATTCTCAAAGAAAAAATTAAAAAAATAATTAATTAATTGATTTCAAAACTTCAATTTTTTGATCTGCTAAATATTTAATTTGATCATTGATTTCAGGTTTTGAATTTACTTCTTCGGCTTCTTTTAATAATTCATCAATTTTATTTTTATCAAGATCTTTAAGATTTATAATTGAACTAGTTAAAATAGATAAGTTATTGTCTTTAAATTCTATAATCCCATCATCAACATAAAATTTTTCTTCTACAGATTTTGAGATAACTTTAATTACTCCTGGCTTTAAAAACGAAATAATTGAAATATGATCTTTGAGTATACCTATTTCACCTTCATAAGCCGGAACAACTACTTCAGTAACGTCTTCTTTTAGTAGAAAAGATTTTTCAGGATTTACAATTTCTATTTTAAACTCGTCACTCATTATGCAGCTGCGTCTTTTGCCATTTTTTCAGCTTTTTCTATAGCTTCTTCAATAGTTCCCACCATATAGAATGCTGCTTCAGGTAAATGATCGTAGTCTCCATTACAAATTGCTGCAAAACCTTTGATTGTTGACTCTAGATCAACTAGTTTTCCAGGTGATCCAGTAAATACTTCTGCAACAAAAAATGGCTGAGATAAAAATCTTTGAATTTTTCTTGCTCTTGCAACTATCAGTTTATCTTCTTCAGATAATTCATCCATACCTAAAATTGCAATAATATCTTGAAGTGATTTGTAAGTTTGTAAAACTTTTTGAACTTCCCTAGCAACTCTATAATGCTCATCTCCAACAATTCGTGGGTCCAATATTCTAGAAGTTGAGTCTAGTGGGTCTACAGCTGGATAAATTCCAATTTCAGCAATTTGTCTAGACAATACAGTTGTAGCATCTAAGTGAGCAAATGAAGTAGCTGGCGCAGGGTCAGTTAAATCGTCTGCAGGTACGTAAATTGCTTGAACTGATGTAATTGAACCTTTGTTAGTAGTAGTAATTCTCTCTTGCAAATTACCCATATCAGTTGCTAAAGTTGGTTGATAACCTACAGCAGATGGAATTCTTCCTAATAAAGCTGAAACCTCTGAACCTGCTTGAGTAAATCTAAAAATATTATCAACAAAGAAAAGTACGTCTTGACCTTCTTGATCTCTAAAATATTCAGCAACAGTCAAACCAGTCAATGCCACTCTAGCTCTTGCTCCAGGAGGTTCATTCATTTGTCCATAAACTAGTGCTGCTTTTGAGCCAGGCCCTTCTTTTTTAATTACACCAGACTCTATCATCTCATGGTAAAGATCGTTTCCTTCTCGAGTTCTTTCTCCAACACCAGCAAAAACTGAAAATCCACCGTGTGCTTTTGCAACGTTATTAATTAATTCCATAATTAAAACTGTTTTACCAACTCCAGCACCACCGAATAAACCAATTTTACCACCCTTTGCATATGGTGCTAATAGATCAATAACTTTAATTCCAGTAACTAGAATTTCAGTTTCAGTAGACTGATCATTAAATTCTGGAGCAGCTCTATGTATCGGCCAAGTTTCTTTAGTTTTTACTTCACCTCTCTCATCAATAGGTTCTCCAATAACATTTATAATTCTTCCTAAAGTTTCTGGTCCAACTGGTACTTGGATTGGAGCATTTGTGTTAATTACTTCATCACCTCTTTTCAAGCCCTCAGTAGCATCCATTGCAATAGTTCTTACAGTTGACTCTCCTAAATGTTGGGCAACCTCTAAAACTAGTCTGTTACCACCATTTTTACATTCTAATGCCGTAAGAATTTCTGGAAGATCTCCTTCAAATTTTACATCGACTACTGCTCCAATAACTTGTGTGATTATTCCTTTGCTCATAATTATAAACTTTCTGCTCCTGATATAATTTCTATTAGTTCTTTAGTAATTGCTGCCTGACGACTTCTATTATACTCAATAGTAAGTTTGTCAACCATTTCACCTGCGTTTCGGGTTGCATTATCCATTGCACTCATTCTTGAACCTTGTTCGCTAGCTGAATTCTCTAACATTGCCTTAAATATTTGTGTTGAAATATTTTTAGGTAACAAATTGCTTAAAATTTCATCTTCATCTGGCTCAAATTCATAACTATCTTCTGATTTGGCCACCTCTTCATTTTCACTTTTAAGAGGTATAATTTGTTGTGCCTGTGGAATTTGAGTAATCACATTTTTAAACTGATTATAAAATATTGTACAAACATCAAACTCTTCTTTTTCAAATTTTTCGATTATCATTTTACCTACTTTTTCAGCATCGAAATAATTTACATTTTTTGAATTCTTAAAAGAAATTTTTTCGATAATCTGTTTTCCGTAAACTCTTTTTAACTGATCATTACCTTTAGAGCCTACAGTGATGATTTTTAATTCTTTGCCTTCTTCAGCTAATTTATTAAAGAATAATTTTGCTTTTTTAATAATGTTAGAATTAAAACCTCCACACAAACCTCTGTCAGATGTCATTACAACACAAAGATGAACCTTGTCTTTTCCAGTTCCAGATAACAACTTAGGTGCATTTTCTTTATCAGAAATGCCACTTGATAAGTTTAGAATAACATTATTCATTTTTTCAGAATAAGGTCTTCCCCTCTCAGCACTTTCTTGAGCTTTTCTCAATTTAGCTGCAGCAACCATTTTCATAGCCTTTGTTATTTTTTGCGTAGATTTTACGCTGGCTATTCTCTTTTTAAGGTCGTCTAAACTTGCCATACTTTAATATTAAGATTTGAAGTTTTGTTTAAGTTGAGTAATCACTTCAACTAACAACTTTTCAGTATCTTCCTCTAATTTTCCAGAACTTAAAATCGAATTAATAATTTCAGGTTTGTCAGATTTGCATTTTTCAACAATCTTTTTCTCAAACTCTGCAATATCTTTAAGCTCAATGTTATCCAAGTAACCTTTAACCCCACAGAATACTGAGATAACTTGCTCAGCAACAGTCATTGGAGAATATTGTTTTTGTTTTAAAAGTTCGGTCAACTTAGAACCTCTGTTCAAAAGTTGTTGAGTAGAAGCATCTAAATCAGACCCAAACTGAGCAAAAGCAGCCATTTCTCTATATTGTGCCAACTCTAACTTCATAGATCCTGAAACTTTTTTCATCGCCTTAGTTTGAGCAGCAGATCCAACCCTTGATACTGATAATCCAACGTTAATTGCTGGTCTAATACCTTGGTTAAAAAGTTCAGTTTCTAAAAAAATCTGACCATCAGTAATTGAAATTACGTTTGTTGGAATGAATGCTGAAACGTCTCCACCTTGAGTTTCAATAATAGGAAGAGCAGTTAAAGACCCGCCTCCATGTTCATCACTCAATTTAGCAGCTCTTTCAAGTAATCTACTATGTAAATAAAATACGTCTCCAGGGTATGCTTCTCTTCCAGGAGGTCTTCTTAGTAGTAGTGACATTTGTCTATAAGCTACGGCTTGTTTTGACAAATCATCATAAATAATCAAAGCATGCATACCATTATCTCTGAAATATTCACCCATCGCACATCCTGTATATGGAGCTAAAAATTGCAAAGGAGCTGAGTCCGAAGCTGTTGCAGCTACGATAGTAGTGTACTCCATAGCTCCTGCTTCCTCTAAAGTTTTTTGAATCTGTCTTACAGTTGATCTTTTTTGTCCAATCGCAACGTAAATACAATAAAGTTTTTGCTTTTCATCACCAGACTCATTAATTTTTTTTTGGTTAATTATCGCATCAATAGCAACTGCAGTTTTTCCTGTTTGTCTATCTCCAATAATTAACTCCCTTTGACCTCTTCCAATTGGAACAAGACTATCAATCGATTTTAATCCTGTTTGCATTGGCTCACTAACAGATTGTCTTGGAATAATCCCTGGAGCTTTTACCTCTACTCGGCTTTTTTGAATTCCTTTATCTAGAGCTCCCTTGCCATCTATAGGGTTTCCTAAACCATCAACTACTCTTCCTAATAACTCTTTGCCAACTGGAGTATCTACAATGTTACCTGTTCTTTTTACAATATCTCCTTCTTTGATATTTCTATCATCTCCGAAAATTACAACACCAACGTTTTCACTTTCTAAGTTAAGAGCCATTCCCTTTGATCCATCTGAAAATTCAACCATTTCTCCAGCCTGAACATTGTCAAGTCCATAGATCCTTGCGATACCATCTCCAACAGACAAAACTTGTCCTACTTCTGTGACTTCTGCTTTATCACCAAAATTTTTAATTTGTTCTTTTAATATCTTTGTTACTTCTGAAGGATTTATTTCCATTTATGCCTCTATCATTCTATTTTCGATTTGTTGTAATTTATTTTTAATGGAAGTATCGACCATTGTACTGCCCACTTGTACGATCAAGCCTCCAATTAAACTCTTATCATGTTTATAGTTTAATTTTATTTTAGAACTAAAATTTTGAGTAAGTTCATTTGTAATATTTTGAATTTCTTGACTAGAAAGTTCTTTAGCTGATTTTAGTTCAGCTTTAAGCTCACCTCTTTTATTAGAACAGGTTTCTACAAAACTTTTTAATATTTGTTCTACAAAAAAAAATCTTCTTTTAATAATTAAAAAATTAAGAAAATTCTTAAATAAACTTTCTAAATTATTTTGCTCTGACAACTTTGAAATTACAGCAACTAAATCATCTTTATTAGATGTTGGGTCTTTAATAAGATTATTAAAATCATTACTTGATTTTATTAAATTTATTAAAGCATTTGCTTGTTCTTCAATTTGATTTATCAAATTACTTTCAGACGCAAGCTCAAAAAGGGCTAAAGAATACCTATTAGCTGAAGTATTAGAAAATCCTGTATTTTTACTCAATTTACTACCTCTAAAATTAATGAAGATTAATTTAAAAACACGGTTTAATTAACATATGACCCCAATGTCTTCAAGTAGCACATTGGCTAAAAAACCCTTTTTTTTCAGTATTAATTGAAGTTTATTGGGTCAACATCAACCGACAGTTTTATTCCATTAGGAAATTTATAATTTGGAAGAATATTTGAGATGGATTTCTGCATATTCATTGATTTGGGGCCTCTTATTAAAAATCTAACTCGATATTTTTTTTTTAATCTAAAAATTGGAGCACTAACGGGTCCTAAGATTTTTCCTATTATCTTTCCATCTAAAAAATTTTTAAATTTATAAGACTCTTTTTCTAATTTATCTTCATTTTCTCCAGTTAATATTAAAGATATAAATCTTTGAAACGGTGGAAGTTTATTTGTTTTTCTCAAATCTAATTCTTTTTCTAAAAAAATTTCAGGATTTTTATTTGTAATATCTAAAATCATTTTAGGGTTAGAATTATAGGTTTGAAAATATACAACAGCTGGTTTTCCAGCTCTACCAGCCCTTCCAGATAATTGATGATAAAGTTGCAGGTTTTTTTCAGCACCTCTTAAATCATGTCCCTGTGAAGATAAATCAATATCAACAACAACAATACAGTTAAGATTAGGAAAATGAAAACCTTTCGAAATTAATTGAGTGCCAATTAAAATTTGAGTTTCATTATTAATTATTTTTTCAAGTTTTACTGAAGAGTCTTTTTTATTCATAGTATCACTAGAAAAAATCTCAATTTTTTTATTAGGAAAATTTTTTTTTACTTCCTCTGAAATTCTTTCTACTCCAGGACCACTAAAAATATTTTCACATTTTCCATCTTTTACACAATCTCTATTTAACGATCCTCTGAAACCACAGTAATGACATAATAAATTATTTTTATTTTTATGATAAACTAAATTAATTGAACAATTTGGACACGTATAACTATTAAAACACTTATTACATAATACATGCGGAGAAAACCCTCTTCGATTTAAAAAAAATAATACTTGATCTTTTCTATTTAAATGAAATTTAACTTTTTCTATTATTGCATTGGAAAGCCATGATTGTTTTTCTAATTTTGTTTTATTCAAATTTATTATTTCATACTCAGGCAAAGAGGCATTTTGAAATCGATTTTCAATTTTAGATGATGAATATTTTCCCTTTTTAATATTTTCAAAAGTTTCGATAGATGGAACGGCTGTTATTAAATTTATTGGTATATTTTCGAATGATGCTCTTGAGATCGCCATATCTCTTGCATTATAAGTAACTCCTTCGTCTTGTTTAAAAGACTGATCGTGCTCCTCATCAACAACTATTAATCCTAAATTTTTAAAAGGAAGAAATAATGATGATCTAGCGCCTATTACTACTTTTATTTGTCCATTAGCTATTCCGCTCCAAATTAATTCTTTATTTTTTTTAGTAACTCCTGAGTGCCATATCGCAGGCTGAAAACCAAAAAATTCTACAAACTTACTTTCAAATTGGCCTGTTAATCCAATTTCTGGTAACAAGATTAACCCTTGAAAACCCTTTAAAATTTTATCTTTTAAAGCCTCAAAGTATACCATTGTCTTACCTGAGCCCGTAGTGCCCTGAAGGACGTGAACTCTAAATTTATGATTAATTTCATTCATTTTTTTTAAAGAATTTTTTTGTTCCTCAGAAAGCTCAAAAGAATTATTTTTTTCAATAAATTCAAATTTTTTAAGATCTATATTTGAACTTTGCTCAATAGCATTTCCGCTTATCAACATAAGCTTTAGAGACATTCCTTTTGGAATAATATTATATTCTGAAAACCAATTTAAAAATTTTATGGTGCTTTTTTTTAATTTTGGAACTTCTAATTTTCTAATTATTTTTTTAATCTTGAAACTTTTATCTTTTTCTTTTTCAAATTCATCCCAAACTACTCCTGTAATTTTAGATTTACCAAAAGGAACTATTACGTAGTCTCCAGTCTCTAAAACTTCATCAGACTCGTAAGTAAAAGGATAATTAAAAATATTTGGTAAAAGAATCGGAACTTTCATTCTTTTATAATATGAAAAAAAATTAAGAGTGTATTGCTCTTTTATCTACAGATAATGCTGCTTCTTTCACTGCTTCTGAAAAAGTAGGATGTGCATGACATGTTCGTGCGATATCCTCTGAACTTGCACCAAATTCCATAGCAACTCCAATTTCAGCAATCAATTCTCCAGCATGTGGTCCTATAATATGTGCTCCAAGCACCTTATCCGTATTTTTATCTGCTAATATTTTTACAAAACCTTCCGCATCATCAATTGCTTTTGCTCTTGAGTTCGCCATAAATGAAAATTTTCCTATTTTGTATTCAATATTTAATTCTTTAAGTTGCTCTTCAGTTTTACCAATAGAAGCTACTTCTGGAGTAGTATAAACTACGCCTGGGATAGTGTCATAATTTACATGGCCAGATTGACCAACAATATTTTCTGCAACGGCAATACCTTCATCTTCAGCTTTATGAGCCAACATAGGTCCAGCAATAACGTCGCCTATAGCATATATGTCTTGTACATTAGTTTTATAAGTATGATCAACCTTCACTCTTTTTCTATCATCAAGTTCAACACCAACGGACTCTAAATTTAAGCCTTGTGTGTTTGGTTTTCTGCCCACTGATATTAAAACCACTTCACAATCAAATTCATTTTTATTACCATCTTTATCAGTAGTAATTACTGTAGCTCCTGAATTACTTTTATTAATAGACTCTACTTTATTTTGCATATGAAACTGCATACCTTGTTTTTTTAAAATTTTCATAAATTCATTGGAAATTTCCTTATCCATACCTGGTGTGATATGATCTAAAAATTCAACAACATGCACTTCTGCACCCAATCTTGACCAAACAGAACCCATTTCTAATCCGATATAGCCTCCACCAACTACAACCATTTTAGAAGGTACTTTTTCTAATTTAAGTGCACCAGTTGAAGATACAATTATTTTTTCATCAATATCAATTCCTGGTAAAGAAACTGGTACTGATCCTGTTGCAATTATTGTTTTTTCAGATTGGATAATATTCTCTGAACCTTTTTCATCTTTAATTAAAATTTCATTCTTAGATTTAAAACTTCCTGTACCTTTAAAGTAGGATACTTTATTTTTTTTTAAGAGAAACTCGACACCTTTAGTTAAAACTGTAACAGCTTTATCTTTATTTTTCATCATTTTTTGAAGATCTAATTTTACATCTCCCACTTCAATCCCTTTGCTAGATAAGTTTTTAACTTTATGAAATTCTTCTGATAAATTTAGTAAACTTTTAGAGGGAATACATCCAACATTTAAACAAGTGCCTCCTAAAGCTCCTCTAGACTCGATACATGCAGTTTTAAGACCCAATTGAGCTAATCTTATTGCGCAAACGTAGCCACCAGGTCCTCCACCAATTACTACAGCTTGAAATTTTTCTGACATTAAATACCTAAAAATAACCTTCTAGGATCCTCTAAATTTTCTTTAATCATTTTTAAAAATGAAACTGACTCTTTTCCATCAATTATCCTATGATCATATGAAAGAGCTAAATACATTATTGGTCTTATTTTAACTTCCCCATTAATAGCCACAGGTCTTTCAACAATATTGTGCATACCTAAAACTCCTGATTGAGGAAGATTTAAAATAGGAGTTGAAAGCATAGAGCCATATACGCCACCATTACTGATAGTAAATGTTCCTCCTTGAAGATCTTCAATTACAAGTTTTCCATCTCTTGCTTTTTCTGAAATTTCTTTAATATTTTTCTCAATATCTGCAAATGATAATTCATCAGCATTTCTTAATACTGGCACAACTAGCCCTTTATCAGTTCCAACTGCAAAACTTATATTATAATAATTTTTATAAATTATTTCTTCCCCATCTATTTCAGCATTTACTGCTGGAAAAGCTTTTAAAGCTAATACACAAGCTTTAACAAAAAAAGACATGAAACCTAGTTTAATTCCATATCTGTTTTGAAAATCTTCTTGATTTTCTTTTCTCATTTCCATAATGCCTGACATGTCAACTTCATTAAAAGTAGTCAATAAAGCTGCATTTTCTTGTGCTTGTTTTAGTCTTTTTGCAATTGTTTGTCTTAACCTGGTCATTTTTATTCTTTCTTCCTGACCATATTGAATTTTTCTTTCTGAAGGCTGAGGATTAGCACCCATTAAACTGATTAGGTCTCCTTTTAAAATTCTACCATCCTTACCAGTGCCTTTAACAGATTGTGTATCAATATTATTTTCAACTACAATTTTTCTTACTGCTGGTGATAAAGTTTGATTATTCATTGTCGCTTTTTTTGGCGACTCCTCTTTAATCTCATTTGTAAGAATAAGTGGCGACTCATCTAACTCTTCTTTATCATTTTTATCCTCAAAAACTTTAGGTTCTTTTTTTGAAACCTCTAGAGGGATTACATTGTTTTCGTTTGATTGCGGTGTTACTTTTTTAATTTCTTTAATTTTTTTTACTGCACTACCATTTTCACTGACAGAGCCTAGTAACGCACCAACTTCTACCGTAGATCCATCTTTAGAATTTATCTCTATGAGGGTACCTGTTATAGGGGATGGGACCTCCAGATTAACTTTGTCTGTTTCTAATTCTACAATTGGCTCATCTGCTTCGACAGCGTCTCCCTCTTTTTTAAGCCATTTAGCAACTGTAGCTTCTGATATACTTTCACCTAAAACTGGAACTACTATTTTTTCACTCATAATTACTATTCAAAAACTTTTTTAATAATTTCTTGTTGCTGAGAAATATGCCTTTTCGCATAACCTGTTGCTGGGGATGCATCTGGGCTTCTTCCAATATAAGAAATTTCATTATTATTAGCCTTAATATTATCTAATGTCCATTGTATATAGTCCCTCACAGAAAACCATGCACCCATATTCTTAGGTTCTTCCTGACACCAATAAAACTTAGCAGATTTTGCATATGGTTTTATCTCTTTTACTAAACTTTTTGCTGGGAATGGATATAGTTGTTCAATTCTAAACATTACAACATCATCAACCTTAAGTTTTTCTCTTGCTTCTAACAAATCAAAATAAACTTTACCTGAACATAAAATAACTTTTCTAATTTTAGAGCTTGGTTTAAGTTTTATGAAACCGTCATAAGCAGGATCAATAGCATGATCCCACATAACTCTATGAAAAGAATTTTTTTTATTAAAATCAACCAAATTTGAAACACAATATTTATTTCTTAATAAAGACTTTGGTGTCATAATAATAAGAGGCTTTCTAAAATCTCTATTCATTTGCCTTCTAAGAGCATGGAAATAATTTGCAGGTGTTGTGCAATTCATTACTTGCATATTATCATTCGAACAAAGTTGAAGAAATCTTTCAAGTCGTGCAGAAGAATGTTCTGGTCCTTGACCTTCATAACCATGAGGCAATAACATTACTAATCCGGATGCTCTAGACCATTTCCTTTCACCAGATGAAATAAATTGATCAATAATAACCTGTGCACCATTAGCAAAATCTCCAAATTGTGCTTCCCATAAGGTAAGTGTATTAGGCTCTACTAAACTATAACCATATTCAAATCCTAATACTGCTAACTCTGATAAAAAACTATCGACAATTTCAAATTGTTTTTGATTTTTTGAAATATTATTTAAAGGAATATATCTTTCATTATTAAGTTGGTTCCTTAATACTGAATGTCTTTGACTGAACGTTCCTCTTCCAGAGTCTTGGCCCACCAATCTAACAGGAAAACCTTGTTCAATTAGGGAACCAAATGCTAGAGCTTCAGCTGTTGCCCAATCAATATTTTTACCTTCATCGATAGATTTTTTTCTGGACTCAAAAATTTTAATTATAGTTTTGTGAGCATTAACATCAGATGGAATAACATTAATTTTATTTGAAATATCTTTTAAAATTTTTTCATCAACACCACTAATGCCTCGTTTGTC
This sequence comes from Candidatus Pelagibacteraceae bacterium, assembly GCA_038124805.1. GTDB lineage: Bacteria > Pseudomonadota > Alphaproteobacteria > Pelagibacterales > Pelagibacteraceae > Pelagibacter. The sequence continues at coordinate 7,352 of JAYPCR010000002.1, read as the reverse complement.
TTTTCCTTTTTCAGGCTTATATCTAGACCAAGTACCTTCAAACCATTCTATTTTAGGCTTATAATCTTTCGCATTTTTAAATTGGTCATCTAATAGATTTTTAAAATTATCTATCTTTTCTTTTAGTGATTTTTCAGTAAATAAATTTTGTTCAACTAATTTCTTACCATATACACTGGTTACAGTTGGATGAGATCTAATTTTTTTATACATTAAAGGCTGTGTAAATGAAGGTTCGTCTCCCTCATTGTGACCAAATCTTCTGTAACAAATTAAATCAATTACTACATCTCTATTAAATTTAAGTCTAAATTCTGTAGCAATTCTTGTTGCATAAACAACAGCTTCTGGATCATCTCCGTTGACATGAAATATTGGTGCTTCAACCATTTTAGCAACATCTGATGGGTATGGAGAAGATCTTGCAAACCTTGGACTAGTTGTAAAACCAATTTGATTATTAACTATTATATGAATTGTTCCTCCAGTATTATGTCCAGGTAAACCTGACATTGCAAAACATTCAGCAACAATTCCTTGACCTGCAAAAGCTGCATCACCGTGTATTAATATAGGTATTACTTTGTTTCTTTGTTTGTCTTTATGGAAATATTGCTTAGCTCTAGTCTGACCTAAAACTACTGGATTAACAGCTTCTAAATGGGACGGGTTATCTGTCAAACTAACGTGCACTGAATTGCCATCAAATTCTCTATCAGAAGATGCTCCAAGATGATATTTTACATCACCTGCTCCTTCTTCAGTTGGTGCATGAATATCTCCAGCAAATTCATTAAATATTCTCTTATAAGACTTTTGTAAAACATTCGCCAAAACGTTTAATCGTCCTCTATGAGACATGCCAATCTTAACCTCTAAAATATTTGATTGACCACCAATTTTAATAATTTGTTCGAGAGCAGGAATTAAACTTTCACCACCATCTAAACCAAAACGTTTTGTGCCAACATATTTTGTATGTAAAAATTTTTCAAAACCTTCAGCTTGAATTAATTTAGTTAATATTGCTTCCTTACCATTATTAGTAAATTCTAGAGCATTTTCATCAAGTTCAATTCTATCTCTTAACCAATTTCTCTCTTCAGGATTTGTAACATGCATGTATTCGTAGCCAACTGGACCACAATAAACTTTGTTTAAAAAATCTAATATTTCTCTAACATTTAATTTTTCTTTATTTAGTACTCCATCTAAGTAAATTTGTTTTTTGTAATCACTGCTTTTAAATCCATAATATTCAGGATGTAGTTCATCCAAATACTCACTTTTCATCATATTAAGTGGATCAAGTTTTGCTAAAAGATGACCTCTTTGACGATAAGCTCTGATTAATGCAACAGCTCTGATAGAGTCTGTATTGCTTCTTATAAGTTCATCTGATCCTATCAAAGCTCCATTATCTTTTTTTGTATGACCATTTTTCTGTTCTTGAGCAATTTCAGGATAATCATTTATTTTATCTTTTTTTATAGGAGCCCAAGAAGGTCCTTTTAGATCTTTGCTAACTAGAGATATTTCTTCTCCTAAATCATGAAAATAATTTTTCCAACTTTCAGGTAATTCAGGATCTTTATTAATGTAACGAACATACATTTCTTCAATAAACGAACTGTTAGATTTATTTAAAAAAGAAGTTTTTTCAAATTCAAGATTTTTATTTAGAGACATTATTTTGGAAATTATATTACTGGATTAGCAATTTTCAATTAGACAATTTATCAAAAAGCGTTTTACCAATTATAGAGGGTGATTTTGCAATAGTTATCCCACATTCTTCCATTTTCTTTATTTTATCTTCTGCGCCACCTTTTCCACCAGAAATGATCGCACCTGCATGTCCCATTCTTCTTCCTGGAGGCGCTGTTAAACCAGCTATAAATCCAACCATTGGTTTTTTAATTTTGTGATTTTTTATAAAATCAGCCGCTTCTTCTTCAGCAGTTCCACCAATTTCACCAATCATAAGTATAGACTCTGTTTCTGGATCATTTAAAAATAAGTCTAAACAATCAATAAAGTTTGTTCCATTTATGGGATCACCTCCAATACCAATACAAGTTGATTGACCTAAACCATTTTCAGTAGTTTGGGCAACCGCCTCATATGTCAAGGTCCCTGATCTTGAAACAATACCTACTGATCCTCTTTTATGAATACTTCCAGGCATAATTCCAATTTTACACTCATCAGGAGTAATTATTCCTGGGCAATTTGGGCCTATTAATCGGCTTTTAGACTTTAATAATTTTTGTTTAACTTTTAGCATATCCTGAATGGGTATTCCTTCAGTAATACAAACAATTAATTCTATGGACGCATCAATTGCTTCGATAATTGCTGCCGCTGCAAACTTTGCAGGCACATAAATCATTGTTGCGTCTGCTCCAACTTCTTTTTTTGCTTCTGCAACTGTATTGAATACTGGTCTATCTAAATGCTTTTGACCTCCCTTTTTTGGGGTAACTCCTCCAACTAAATTAGTTCCATATTTAATTGCTTGTTCAGAATGAAATGTTCCATGAGCTCCAGTAAAACCTTGGCAAATTAATCTAGTATTTTTATTTACCAACACTGACATTTATTTAATCGCTCCTACAATTTTTTTTGCTGCATCATCCAAATTTTCTGCAGAAATTAATTTTAATCCTGAATTATCTAAAATTTCTTTTCCTTCTTTAAAATTTGTTCCAGCAAGTCTAACAACTAATGGAACGCTTATATTTATTTCTTTAGCAGCATCTACTACTCCCTGAGCAAGCACATCACATCTCATGATACCTCCAAATATGTTAATTAAAATCCCTTTAACATTTTTGTCAGATAAAATTATTTTAAAAGCTGCAGAAACTTTTTCTTTAGAAGCTCCACCTCCCACATCTAAAAAATTTGCAGGTTCTTCTCCATACATTTTAATAATATCCATAGTAGCCATTGCTAGACCAGCGCCATTGACCATACAGCCTATGCTTCCATCTAATTTAATATATGCTAGATCAAATTTACTTGCTTCGATCTCTGCTGGATCTTCTTCATTTAAATCTCTTAATTCCATTATTTCAGGATGTCTAAATAATGCATTATCATCAAAATTCACTTTGGCATCTAAACAAATTATTTTTTCTTCTGCAGTAAGAATCAATGGATTGATCTCAACCATATTAGCGTCAGTACTAACAAACATTTTATAAATTGATTTAATTAAACTTATTGCTTCGCTCTTAGCTGATCCATTTAAAGAAAAAATATTAATGATTTTCTCGCAATCTTCCTCACTTATTTGATCTTTAAACTCAACTTTTGTTGTAACTATTTTGTCAGGCGTTTTTGCAGCTACTTCTTCAATATCCATTCCACCTTGATCACTAGAGATAAACGCAATTTTAGAGCTCGCTCTATCTACTAAACAAGATAAATAAAACTCTTTTTTTATATTTGATGAAACTTCAACATATAATCTTTTTACTTCTCGTCCTTCAGGACCAGTTTGATGAGTTACTAATTTTTTGCCTAATAATTCTTTAGCAGATGTTTCAAGCTCTTGAATCGAATTAAGTATTTTTACACCACCAGCTTTACCTCTTCCTCCAGCATGGATTTGGGCTTTTAAAACGTATTTATCGGTCTTTAAAGATTTTGCTTTTTCAACTAAATCATCCACAGAGGTTGAAAAAATACCTTCTGGAACAACTGCACCATATTTTTTAAGAATTGCTTTAGCTTGATGCTCGTGAATGTTCATTATTATTTTGCTAAATCTGGATCAATTGCAGAAGCTGCTTCCCATAATTTTTTTACAGCATCTACTGAATTTGCAAATTCTGATTTTTCTTTTTCATCCAAATCTATAATTTCAATTTTTTCAACTCCATCTTTACCGATAATAATTGGAACACCTGCATAAATATTATTTACACCATATTCACCATTCATATATGCTGCACATGGAACCATTTTTTTCTCGTCATTTAAATAAGCTTTTGCCATTTCAACGCCAGAAGCAGCTGGTGCATAAAATGCAGACCCTTTTTCAAGAAACTTAACAATCTCAGCTCCACCATCACGTGTTCTTTGATTAATACTCTCTAACCTTTCCTGAGTAATTGTTCCATCTTTAACCATATCAAGTAAAGGCTTACCAGATACTTTAGTAAATCTTGGTAGTGGTACCATCGTATCACCATGACCACCCATGACCATTGCTTCGATTTCTCTAACTGGAACATTAAACTCTAGTGATAAAAATAATTTAAATCTGGAACTATCTAAAATTCCAGCCATTCCAACAACTTTGTTTGTTGGTAGTCCTGAATATTTTTGAAACGCCATTACCATGACATCTAATGGGTTAGTAATACAAATTACAAAAGCATTAGGAGCATTTTGCTTAACTCCTTCAGCAACTTGTTTAATTATTTTTAGATTTATACCTAATAAATCATCTCTACTCATTCCAGGCTTTCTTGGAACACCAGCAGTTATAATGATGACATCGGAATCTTTGATATCTTTATAATCATCTGTTCCAGAAAATTTAACATTAAAGCCATCTACTGAAGAAGATTGAGCAATATCTAATGCTTTACCTTTTGCAATTCCACTTGCAACGTCAAATAAAACGACCTCATCCACTAATTCTTTGATTCCAATTAAATGAGCTAAAGTTCCACCTATTTGCCCTGCTCCAATTAATGATATTTTTTTCATGTTTTTTCCTTTTTATTTCATTGTAGGCATCACAAATTCTGGATTAGAACGAACTCCTGAAGGCCATCTTGATGTTACTGTTTTTAATTTAGTATAAAATTTTATTCCTTCCATTCCATGCATACCACTATCTCCGAATAATGATCTTTTCCATCCACCAAAACTGTGAAATGCCATTGGCACAGGTATTGGAACATTAATACCAACCATTCCTACCTGTATTTTGCTTGCAAAAGTTCTGCCAGCATCACCATCTCTAGTGTAAATGCTTACACCATTGCCATACTCATGATCATTGATTAATTTTGCAGCATCTTCGAAAGTTTGTACTCTTACCACAGATAAAACTGGTCCAAAAATTTCTTCTTTATAAATTCTCATTTCTTTAGTTACATGGTCGAATAAACAACCACCAATGTAAAAACCATTTTCATAGCCCTGTAACTTTAGACCTCTTCCATCAACAACTAATTTTGCTCCCTCTTTAACTCCTAAATCAACATAGCTTTTTACTTTTTCTAAATGCTCTTTAGTAACTAATGGACCCATTTCTGATGTTTTATCCATTCCAGGACCTACTTTTAATGCTTCAGCTTTTTTAGACAATCTTGAAACAAGTTCATCACCTATATCTCCAACAGCGACTGCTACCGATTGAGCCATACATCTTTCTCCAGCTGAACCATATGCTGCTCCCATTAATCCATTAACCGCACCATCTAAATCACAATCTGGCATAACTACTAAATGATTTTTAGCTCCACCTAATGCTTGAACTCTTTTTTCATTTTTAGCTGAGTTTTCATAAATGTATTTTGCTATAGGAGTAGAGCCTACAAAACTAACTGCTTTAATATCTGGATTAGTTAAAATTGCATCAACTGACTCCTTATCTCCATTAATTACATTAAAAACTCCATCTGGTAATCCTGCTTCTTTTAAAAGCTCAGCCAATCTTATTGCACAAGACGGATCTTTTTCTGAAGGTTTTAAAATAAATGTGTTTCCACATGCTATAGCAATTGGAAACATCCACATTGGAACCATTGCTGGAAAATTAAATGGAGTAATTCCTGCTACAACTCCTAGAGGCTGTCTTATTGACCAGCTATCTATGTTCGTTCCAACATTTTCTGAAAATTCACCTTTTAATAAATTTGGGATACCACAAGCAAACTCTACAACCTCTAAACCTCTTGTTAATGAGCCTCTTGCATCTTCATATACTTTTCCATGTTCTGAAACAATTAGCTTTGTTAATTCATCTGAATTCTTTTCTATCAGTTCTTTAAATTTAAATATTACTCTAGCTCTTTGCAAAGCAGGTACTAAAGACCAAGTTTCAAATGCTTTTTTAGCAACTGCAACAGCTTGATCTAAATCAGATTTTGAAGCAAGCCTTACTTCAGACTCTATCTCCCCAGTAGCAGGATTAAAGACATTACTTTTTCTATCTGAACTGCCAGAAATTATTTTTCCACCAACGAAATGTTCTATAATTTTCATGAATAGGGTCTTTTAAATCAAAATATTCTAATAGTCTAATAGTTAAAAATTAGCAGTAGCTAACATTTTTTTTATCTCAGCTATTGCTTTTGCAGGATTTAATCCTTTTGGACATGCGCTAGAGCAATTAAGAATAGTATGACATCTATATAGTTTCAATTCATCTCCAACTTTTTTTAATCTTGCTTCTCTTTCCTCATCCCTGCTATCCATTATCCATCTGTAAGCTTGTAATAATACTGCTGGACCTAAATATTTATCTCCATTCCACCAATAGCTTGGGCAAGATGTAGAGCAACAAGCACACATGATGCACTCATAAGCACCATCAAGCTTTGCTCTATCTTCCTTTGACTGTTTAATTTCATTAGTTTCGTTCTTAGAAGTAGTTTTTAACCATGGTTCTATTGATTGATATTGTTTGTACAAACCATCTAGATCTCCGATTAAATCTCTTTTAACTTTTAAATGTGGTAACGGATAAATATTCAACTCTCCTTTAATTTCTGAATGAGGCGTGGTGCATGCTAAGCCATTTTTACCGCCCATATTCATCGCACATGATCCGCAAACTCCATGGGCACAAGATCTTCTATAAGAAAGAGTTGGGTCAATCTCATTTTTAATTTTATTTAAAATATCTAAAACCTTAGAAGAGCAATTGTCCATATCAACTTCATAGGTATCAATTCTAGGATTCTCTCCATCTGAAGGACTCCATCTATAAACATTTACTTTTTTAATATTTTTAGAACCTGTTTTGTCTTTGTAGTATTTTCCTTTTTCTACTTTTGAATTTTGCGGTAAGTTTAATTGAACCATTAATATACTCTTTCTTGAGGTGGAAAATATTGTACATCATTAGTTAGTGTTGATTTGGTAACAGGCCTATAATGAATTTTTGTATTTTTACCATCATTCCAAACTAGAGTATGTTGCATGAATTTTTCATCATCTCTTTTTGGAAAATCTTCTCTAGCATGGGCTCCTCTACTTTCTTTTCTATTATAAGCTGAGTCAACTGTAACTAATGCCTGTCTAATTAAATTATCGAATTCTAATGTCTCTACTAAATCAGTATTAAATATCAAAGATCTATCTTTTACAGCAATAGAATCCAT
>JAYPCR010000001.1:0-66377 GCA_038124805.1 Candidatus Pelagibacteraceae bacterium | reverse complement strand
AATTAAAAAAGAATTATCTTTTAGAGAATTGGAAGCTTCTTCTAGCTTTTCTTCTTCCAGGTTTTTTTCTCTCAACCGCTCTTGAGTCTCTGGTAGTAAGTTTTTCAGTTTTTAGTGTAGATTTAAAATTTTCATCAAACATTACTAAAGCTTTTGATATACCATGGACCATTGCCCCTGCTTGACCTGTTGGTCCACCACCTTTTACACTACATCTAACATCGTAATCTGTAGCTTGATTAATTATCTCAAAAGGTCTTGTTATTTGCATTTTATGATTATCGCTTGAAAAATAATCGCTAAAAAGCTTTCCATTAACATAAATTTTACCAGTACCTTTTTTTAACCAAACTTTAGCTATCGAAGTTTTTCTTCTACCTGTAGCATATTTACTATCTTTAAAATCTAGTTTTAGTTTTGGATTTTTTGAACTTTGTTGAGTATTTTCCATATTAATTTCTAATTAAGTTTTTATTATTTAATTTATTTAATTCTATAACAGTAGGATTTTGTGCTGCATGTGGATGTTCACTACCAGAATAAATTTTTAATTTTGTTAACTGTTTTCTTCCTAAAACACCACCAGGTAACATTCTTTTGACTGCTAATTTTAAAGTTTCACCAGGTTTCTTATCATGAAGTTTTTCAGGTGTTGTTTCTTTAATTCCACCTGGATGACCAGTATGTCTGTAATATTTTTTGTTTTGAAATTTTTTTCCAGTAAATTTTGCTAATTCAATATTTTTAACTACCACAAAATCTCCATGATCCATATGTGGAGTATATGTAGTTTTGTTTTTTCCTCTTATAATTTTTGAAATTACTGTCGCAAGTCTACCTACTACAGCATTTTTGGCATCAATTTCATACCAAGAGGATGATACCTCGTCTTTTTTAACGAATTTAGTCATTGTGCGTGGATTAATACTATTAATAATTATAAAGTCAAATCTATATTTCCCTTGATAAATAAAACATTTATGCTAAAAAACATTTGCCGATTTGTTCCTATTGCGGGCTTACAACAGCTAAAATGGAAATTTTCATAACATAATCGGTAGGCATTTGAACTGTATTGTGCGCCTTACATAAAGTTAAAGCACTAAAAAAGGAGTAGAACATGAGTACAAAAAGAAATCACCCAGAGACTATAGCTCTTCACGGTGGAGATTATAGATCAGATCCAGCAACTAACGCAGTGGCAGTTCCAATATATAGAACTACATCGTATCAATTTAAGGACTCTGATCAAGCAGCGAATCTTTTCGCACTTAAAGAGTTTGGAAACATTTATACAAGAATAATGAATCCAACTAATGATGTGTTGGAAAAAAGAGTTGCAGCTTTAGAAGGTGGATTAGCTTGTTTAACTGTATCATCTGGTCAAACAGCATCAACTTTTGCAATTCTAAACGTTGCACAATCAGGAGATAATATTGTAAGTTCAACCGATCTATACGGTGGAACGGTAGCTTTATTTACACACACTCTAAAAAAACTTGGTATTGAAGTTAGATATGCAGATCCTGCAGATCCTAAAAACTTTGAAAAAGCTATTGATGATAAAACAAGAGCTTTTTATGCAGAAACACTTCCAAATCCATATTTAAGAGTATTTCCAATTCAAGAAGTTGCTGAAATTGGAAAAAAGCACAATATCCCTTTAATAATGGATAACACTGCAGCTCCTGTAATCTGTAAACCAATTGAACATGGTGCAGCAGTAGTAGTTCATTCCTTAACTAAATTTATAGCTGGCCATGGAACAGTTATAGGTGGCAGTATTGTTGATGGAGGTAATTTTGATTGGACTGCAGATCCAAAAAGACAACCTTTATTTAACGAGCCTGATGCTAGTTATGGAGGAGCAGTTTGGGGTAAAGTAGTACCAGAACTAACTGGAGCAAATGTTGCTTTTGCTGTTAGAGCTAGAGTTACTTTATTAAGAGACTTAGGCGCAGCTTTATCACCTGATAATGCCTTTGGTGTTATACAAGGTTTAGAAACTGTTGCTTTAAGAATGAAACAACATTGTTCAAATGCTGAAAAAGTTGTTGAGTTCTTAAAAAATCATGAGGAAGTAACTAAAGTTATTTATCCTTCAGAACATGATAAAAATATTGCTGATAGAGCTGAAAAATACCTTAAAGGAGGTAAAGGAGCTCTTGTCGGTATAGAGTTAAAAGGTGGTTTAGAAGCTGGTAAAAAGTTTATAGACTCTTTAAAACTGTTATATCATGTAGCTAACATTGGAGATGCTAGAAGTTTAGCAATTCATCCAGCGTCAACAACACATAGTCAATTAACACCTGAAGAACAGTTAAAAGCAGGAGTTACCCCTGGTTATGTAAGGCTTTCAATAGGTATTGAACATGTTGATGATATTATTGAAGACATCGAGCAAGCTTTAAATAAATCTACTAAAGGTTCTTTAAAAGCTGTTAGTTAATAATATTTTTATATTTTATATATAAAAAGCTGGTTAATACAAAAACAGATCCTAACTGGTGTAAAGAAGCATACGCAATCTTTACACCAGTTATTAAAGTTAAAATTCCTAAAATAATTTGAAGTAAAATTGCTATATCGAGTATTAATATAGCTTTAGAAAATGAATTCGTTTTGAAAGTAAAATAATTCAAAAAAATTAAAAAAATAATTAACAAATAAGCTGTTATTCGATGATAAAATTGAATAACAGATGGATTGTCTAAAGAACTAAATAAAAATAAGTCAATATAGTTAATATCATTTGGAACAAAACTTCCATTCATATCTGGCCAAGAATTATAAATTAAACCACCATCCATACCGGCTAAGAAAGCTCCTAAAATTATCTGTAAAATAATTAGAACTAAAAAAATATTTAAAAAAAAATTACTAAATTTGATTTTAAAACTTGAAATTTTAAATGTTTCTAGGATGAACCAAAAATTAATTGATAAAATAATTAATGCTATTGAAAGATGTAAAGCTAAACGATAATGACTTACATCTGTGTTATTAACAAGGCCACTAGTTACCATATACCAACCAACAATACCTTGAATACAAATTAACAAAAAAATAGATAAATATTTAAAATTAGAAATTATTTTTTTTTTATATATCAATGAAATAACTATTAATGGGATTAAAGCAAACAAACCAATTAATCGAGCTATTAATCTGTGAAAATATTCCCAATAAAAAATTACTTTAAATTCACTTAATGTCATATCGTAATTAATTGATTTGAATTCAGGTATTTGCTTATATTCATTAAAATAAAAATTCCATTTATCAGAAGTAAAAGGTGGAAATACTCCTTTAAATAGTTCCCATTCTGTAATTGAAAGTCCAGAATCTGTAAGTCTGGTTAATCCTCCAACTGCAATGATTAATATAATTAAAAAAAACATTAATAATAACCATCTACGAATATTGTTTTGGTATGGATCCTGGTTTACAAACATAATTAATACATATAATAATTATCACATTAACCAATTGATTAAATGTCGCCAAATAACAAAAAAAAATTAAACCTCATTAGAATCAAACTAGATAAATTAGACAATTCTTTATTAGCCTTAATAAAAAAAAGAACCTTATTAGTAAATGAAGTAGTTAAATTGAAAGAGTTCAAAAAAGAAATAATTGATAAAGAACGAATTAATTCAATTCTAAAGAAAATTAAAGGAAAATCAAAAAAATTAAAAATTGATCATAGAATAACTAATCGTATTTGGAAAAATATGATTTGGTCTTATATCGACTACGAAAAAAGAAATTTTAAAAAAAAATAATTACTTACTATGAGGAGGAAGTTTCTTTTCAACAAAAACTTCATGTTTACGAGTTGCTGGATTATATTTCTTAGCTGATAGTTTAACTTTTGCTTTTTCACCACCAGCAGGTTTTTTAACATAATAAAAGAAAGGACTATCAGGTTTACTTTCAGGAACCAGCCTTACTTTTACGTGTGTTTTTTTTGCCATTATTTCAATTCTTTTAAGTTTTTTATAATTTTAGAAATTTTTATTAGTTTATTTCTCAAATTATCAGCTCTTATAGATTTATTTGCAATTTCGTCAAGTTCTAAAGGTTCACCGTCATTTAAGAGTTTTTTTACTCCATTTATGGTCATACCTTGGTCTTTTAAAAGAAATTTAATTTTTTTAAGTGTATCAATATTTTTTTGATCATAATATCTTCTATTACCATTAAGAATTTTTGGTTTTAGTTGTTTAAATTCCTTTTCCCAAAACCTAATAGTGTGAGTAGATAACGAACCTGTTTTAGAATTAATAAGGTTTAAAATTTTAGCAACCTCTCCTATTGTTTTATAAGCATTATCAGATTTGTCCATTAATCTCTTAAATTGATTAATTCTTTGAATTCCTTAGATGGTTTAAATAACACAACCTGTCTACTTGAGATCATGGCAGTTTCCTTTGTTTTAGGATTTCTCCCTATTCTTGATTTTTTTTGTCTAATTGAAAATGTGCCAAATTTTGATATTTTTAATTTTTTTTCATCCATTATATTCTTAAAAATTGTTGATAAAAAATCTTCTATTAAGTTTTCAGATATTTGTTTTGAAAATCCAAGTTGCATATAAACTAAATTAACTAAGTCTTTTTTAGTTAAATTTACTCTCATTAAATTAAATGTTTTCTTTAATTTTACTAATTAAATCACCTTTAACAATCTTATAGCATACATCTATAGAATTAGAAAATCCAACATAGTCAGTTCCTCCATGACTTTTGACAACTGGTGAATCTAAACCAATAAATATTGCTCCATTATACAACCTTGGATCTAATCTTTTTTTAAATTTTTTCAAATTTGACATGTTTAAAAAAGATGAAATTTTACCAATCAGATTTCCCATCATTGCTTTTTTTAATTCACCCGTAATAAAGTTAGCTGTTCCTTCCGCTGTTTTTAAAGCTATATTTCCAGTAAATCCGTCAGCAACAATAACATCTATATCTCCATTCATCAGCTGATTACCTTCGATATACCCTGAAAAATTAAAATCTTTTTTAGATTTTTTTTCTGTTAATATTTGAAAAGTCTCTTTAATAGTTTCATTGCCTTTTATTTCTTCTGAACCAATATTAAGTAAAGCAACATTTGGGACTTCATTTGGATAAAGAGATCTGTACAATGATGCACCCATAATTGAAAAATCTGTCAAATTTTTTGAACTACATTCAATATTTGCTCCTAAATCTAAAACTACACTCATTCCTTTTTTGTTAGGCCACAATGCAGATAAAGCTGGTTTATCTATATTCTCAATCATTTTTAAATTTAATTTTGATATAACTAATAAGGCGCCTGTATTTCCTGCAGAAATGATGATATCTGACTCTTTATTTTTTACACTTTCAATAGCTAACCACATACTTGTATCTTTGCCTCTTTTGGCACCTTCAAGCGGACTATCTGTACTTTTAACTAAATTATCTGTGTGAACTATTTCAAAATAGTTTTTATCAATTTTACCGTCAATATGTTCTTCGATTTTAGATTTATTTCCAAAAATTTTATAGAAAATATCTTTATTTTTTTGATTATTTAAAACTATGCCATCAATTATTTTTTTTGGAGAATTGTCTCCGCCCATTGCATCAACTGCAATTTTAACTAAATTTGACATCTACAATTTATAAGAAACTATTATTCCTTAGGGTCTAAGACTTGTCTACCCTTATACATGCCAGTTTTAAGGTCTAAATGATGTGAAAGTCTATATTCACCAGACTTTTTATCTTCAACTATATTTTTAGTTGAAAATTTCATATTTTGAGCCCTTCTCATTCCTGTTCTGGATGGGGTTTGTTTACGCTTTGGTACAGCCATAATTAGTGGTTACTTACACTTTTTATAAATAAATTCAAAGACTTTTTTGACAAATCTTCATTAAAATTTTGAAAATATGCAACTAATTCATCTATTTTATCATATTCTGATAAGAATAATGATAATTTATTAATTCTCTCAGTTGGGTTTAAATCCTCCCAAAAATGAATTTCAGAGATCATTGCATGAAATAAATTTATATAATCTTTCATTTTTTTGTTGATAGATTGATCACCATAACCAATTTCTCTAATACTTAATTCTAATTGTCTAAAACTAAAATCATATATTTCTTGTAAGATTTTTTTGTTTTCCTCGTTTTTGTAATTCTTTAGAAAAAAAGCAAAATGTAATAAAAATAAGGTTAATCTATCAGAAAAATTATCCTGTCGATTGAGAGAAAGATACAAATCTTTATTTCTAGTGAAATTTATTAAAGTATTGTAAATATTTAGATAATAATCACTCATGAATAAAATATTATATATATTTTTGATTTTAATAACAGTTACAAATTGTAGTCCCAAAAAAGTAGTAAAGCATCACGGTGTACCATTTCTTGAAAAAAAACAAAATTCATTAATAGTAAACGAGTCAAACAAAAATGATATTAGAAAAATTTTAGGAAATCCATCTACAACAAGTAAATTTGATAATGATATTTGGATTTATATTGAAAGAAAGCAAACACAATCAGAATTAAAAAACTTAGGGCAAATGAAAATTTATAAAAATGATGTGTTAGTTTTAGAGATTGATAAAATGGGAATTTTAAGAAAAAAAGAACTTTATGATTTGAACGATATGGAAGAAATTAAAATTGCTAAGGAAACAACAGGTTCAACATATAGAGGAAATTCATTTATTTATGAATTTATGTCTAGTATGAGACAAAAAATTAATGACCCTCTTGGTCAGAGGGCCAAAAAACGAAAAGAGATTAGCCAGCGATAACAGCTAACAATAATAAAGCTACAATATTTGTAATCTTAATCATTGGATTAACTGCAGGACCTGCTGTATCTTTGTATGGATCTCCCACAGTGTCACCAGTTACTGCTGCTTTATGTGCTTCAGAACCTTTGCCACCATGATTTCCATCTTCGATATATTTTTTTGCATTATCCCATGCACCACCACCGGCTGTCATAGATACCGCAACAAATAAGCCTGTAATGATAACACCAAGTAACATTGCTCCAACTGATGCTAAAGCAGCTACTTGACCACCAATTGCATAAATTACAAAATATAAAACTATTGGAGATAAAACTGGTAGCAATGAAGGAATAATCATTTCCTTAATTGCAGCAACAGTTAGTAAATCAACTAATTTTGCATAATCTGGTTTTTGTTTACCAGACATAATTCCAGGAAATTTTTTAAATTGTCTTCTAACTTCTATAACAACAGACCCGCCTGCTCTACCAACTGCTTGCATTCCCATAGAACCAAATAAATATGGTAGCATTCCTCCAATTAATAATCCAACTACAACATATGGATTTGATAAATCGAAAGTTACAATAATGCCTTCTAATTTTGAGCCAGCAACATTTGAAAAATATTTAATATCTTCAGTATATGCAGCAAATAGAACTAAAGCTCCTAAACCAGCAGATCCAATTGCATAACCTTTGGTAACAGCTTTTGTAGTGTTTCCAACAGCATCTAAAGCGTCAGTTGTTTTTCTAACTTTTTTGTCTAATTTAGACATTTCAGCAATACCGCCTGCATTATCAGTAACTGGGCCATATGCATCAAGAGCTACAACCATACCTGCAAGAGCAAGCATCGTTGTTACAGAAATAGCGATTCCATATAAACCTGCCAAATAATTTGTTAACATAATTCCAGCTACAATAATAAGAGCTGGTATCGCAGTAGCCTCCATTGAAATAGCTAAACCTTGAATAACGTTAGTTCCATGTCCAGTAGTAGATGAAGCAGCTACACTTCTTACAGGTCTATAATTTGTTCCAGTATAATATTCAGTTACCCAAATTAAAAGTCCAGTAATAGCTAATCCTATAACACCACAAAAATATAAACTCATTCCAGTAAAAGAATTGTCATTTAAATTATAATTACTATCCATTCCAATAACATAATCAGTAACTGGATATAAAATAATAAGTGAAGCAATTGCTGATACAACAAAGCCCTTATATAAAGCATTCATAATATTTTTATCTTTGCCTAACTTCACAAAAAAAGTACCAATAATTGATGTTAAAATACAAGCTCCACCAATAGTTAGAGGATAAATCATCATATTTAAATCTGAATGGAAAAATATTGACGATAAAACCATTGTAGCAACAATTGTTACAGCATAAGTTTCAAATAAATCTGCTGCCATACCAGCACAATCTCCAACATTGTCTCCAACGTTATCTGCGATTACCGCAGGGTTTCTTGGATCATCTTCAGGAATACCAGCCTCAACTTTACCTACTAAATCAGCACCTACATCAGCACCTTTAGTAAATATACCGCCACCTAATCTTGCAAATATAGATATTAAAGAAGCTCCAAATCCTAAAGCAACAAGAGCATTAACAACTTCTCTTTCTTCAATATTATACTTAACTAAAAAATAATAATAAACTGCTATCGAAAGCAAAGCTAAACCAGCAACTAACATACCTGTAACAGCACCAGATTTAAAAGCTACTGCTAAACCGCTAGACAAACCTTTTCTTGAAGCTTCTGCAGTTCTAACGTTAGCTTGAACTGAAACCAACATACCTACATATCCAGCAATTCCTGATAACGTAGCACCAATTAAATATCCTAAACCAACTAAAGGACTAAATGCAATGCTCACAATTACTAAAACCACAACACCAACAATTGCTATAGTTTTATATTGTCTTGCTAAATAAGCTTTAGCTCCAATTTGAACCGCTGATGCAATCTCTTGCATTTTTGCATTTCCAGCACTTTGATTTAAAATATTTCTACCTGTAAAAAATCCGTAGACTATAGATAAAAAACCAGCTGCTATTGTGTATAATAAAATTGTTTCTACTGTTGTATTCATTTTTGCCTTAATGTTGTTGGTTGTTAGTTATTTAAGGCCGGACAATACAAAAAAAGTCATAAAAGGCAATAAATAACTTTAAAATTGGTGATAATAGCCTTTTTGATTAACCCTAATTTTTCTTCCTTTTTTTAGTATTAATCCAGGCATTTTTGACTGATAAGTTATATTTCCAATTTTTGTTATCTTGATTTGTAGTTTTTTAGCAAGCATTTGAATGATTCTATTTTTTCTTTTATCAGCTGTAAACAGTATCTGATAGTCGTCACCGTTAGAAATTAAATTTTCCTTTTTCAATTTTTTTAAATTCAGTATCTTTAATAAATTTCTTGAAATTGGAATTTTATCAATATCAATCTCATAAGAAAGTTTTTGTTTATTAATCAACTTTTCAATATCTGAAAAAAGTCCATCTGATATATCCATAGATGTATTTGCTATATTATTAAGACTTGAAATCAAAACATATGGAAGATCTGGTTTGTAGTATTTATCAATGAAATAATTTGACAGTGATTTATTTAAAAAGAGTTTTTTTTGCAATACTTTTAAACCAATAAAACTATCACCCAAATTTCCAGTAACATAAATGTCATCATTAAGTTTAGCTTTATTTCTAAAAACAATACTATTTGCTTTACCAACAGTCGTAATAGAAAAACTTAGTTTATTTGAGTTTACGGTATCACCACCAGATAAAAATATTTTATATTTTTTTTGTTCCTCTTTTAGAGATTTAGATATTTTAGATAAATTTAATTTTGTAAAATTTAATTTATTACCACTTGCACTGATAAAATAATATTTAGGATAAACACCTTTGCAAACTAAATCAGATATTGAAGATCTTAAAATCTTTTTAATGACTAACTCTGGACGATTAAAATTTAAAAAATGCTTTCCTTGAATATAGGTGTCTACAGAAACAACTAATTTTTGAGATTTATCAAAAAAAACATCGTCGTTTAAATTTAGTGATGAAGGGTTTTTTTTAGATAAATGATAAAAATATTTGTTAATTAGATCAAATTCATGCATTAGAATTTCTTAAATTTTTACCTAGATTATCAAGAAGAGCATTTAAATATTTTGTTTGAGAGTCTTCTAAAAAAAAGTTTGATGCCTTAAGGTATTCATTAATAATGATTTTTAATGAAACATTAGGTTTATATAAAAACTCATAAGCTGCTGATTTTAAAATAACTTGAAAAACTTTATCTAAATTTAAAAATTTAAAATCATCTCCAAGCACTTTGTTAATTTCGTCATCAAGAAGATCATCTCTTTCTATAGTTCCATTAACTACGTCCTTTATAAATTTTTTAAAACGATGTTTGGGAAATTCAATTGTTTCATCATTATTATAAAGACTGCCATACAACTTTTGAATAATAATAACCCTAGGATTATTTTTGGGACTATAAGAGGTTCTCATTTTTGAGAAAGTATCGATATAACGGCACTAGCAGCTTCTGCACCTTTCTTTTTTCTAGCGATAGCTTGCTTCATGTTAAGACAAGTTATAATACCATTACCAATTGGTTTTTTAAATTCTACGCCTAAGTTCATTATGGCATTAGTCGCTGCTTGAGAAATAAAATCAAAATGTGGTGTTTGGCCTTTTATTACGCAACCAAGTGCGATAAAACCATCATATCTTTTAATATTTTTAGCAATAGTTATTGGAATTTCAAAGGCTCCAGGTACATTTATAGATTTAATTATAAAATTTTTTGAAAGTTTTTGATTAGCACTATTTAATAATCCGTTTGCAATTTCTTTATAATAATCAGCTATAACTATTAATATTTTTTTTTTATTCATCAAATTAATTCTTGTTTAGTTATCTTGATATCATATCCATCTAAACCTACAACTTTCTTAGGTGATTTTGTTATTAATATCATATTTTTAATTTTTAAATCTTTTATTATTTGTGCTCCAATACCATAATTCCTAATAAGTTTATCATTACCTTTTTTATAAAAACTTTTATTTTCATAATCTTTTAAAGTTTGAGATACAGACTTAAGATTTGTGTCTTTGATAAAAACTAAAACACAATGACTAAATTTTTTAAAATATTTGAGAGTTTTATTAAAAGAATTCGGTAATTTTTGATCTATCAAATAATTTTGCACAACATTAGATGATATGACTCTAACTCTAGGAGTAATTTTTTTTGAAATATTCCCTTTAATCAAAGCAAAATGCTCTGATCCATCAATTTTATTTTCATAAATTCTTATTTTATATTTGTAATTATTAAAAATTATGGTGGATTGTTTTTTTAAGCGAATTAATTTTTCTTTTTTAAGTCGATAAGAAATTAAATCTTCAATTTTTCCAATTTTCAACTTATGTTTTTTTGCAAAATCGTGTAATTCTTGGCCCTTAGACATTGTTCCATCATCATTCATGATCTCACAAATTACAGCTGAATTATTTTTTTTTGCTAACTTTGAAATGTCAACTGAAGCTTCTGTGTGACCTGCTCTTACTAAAACTCCACCATCTTTTGCTATAATTGGGAATACGTGTCCTGGTGAAACTATTTCTGATTTATTAGCATTAAATTTTGAAGCAATCTTAATTGTTTTGGCTCTATCTCTAGCTGATATTCCTGTGGTAATTCCCTTTCTTGCTTCAATAGAAACTGTAAAAGCAGTTTTATTCCTAGATTCATTAACTGGAGACATTAGGCTAAGATTTAACTTTTTTGCCTGAATGCTATCCATAGCTAAACAAATCAGTCCCCTTCCATATTTTGCCATAAAATTAATATTTTTAGTATTTGCAAAAGAAGAAGAAATAACCAAATCACCCTCATTTTCTCTTTTTTCATCATCAACTAAAATGAACATCTTACCTTTTTTGGCAGAAGCAATTATGGACTCTATTGAAGAAAATTTATTTTTTGTCATTAAAGTAATTTCTGACATATTTAGATAATATATCTATCTCTAAATTGACCAGATCATTTTTTTTTAAATTGGATAGATTAGTTACTTTAAATGTATGTGGAATGACCCAAATTTCAAAAAATTTTTTTGTTTTTTTTGATATAGTTAAAGAAATCCCATTTATACATATCGAAGCTTTTTCAATAAGTTGTTTTGAGGTTTGAGGATCAATACTAAATCTAAATAGATAAGATTTATCAATTTTTTTTATTATTAAAACTTTAGCGACTGTATCGACATGTCCCTGACAAATATGTCCTGAAATTTTTTGTCCAAAAATTAGTGGTAGTTCTAAATTTAGAATATTTCCAATTTTAATATCATTAAATTTTGATCGCAAAAGTGTTTCGTTAGATAAATAAAATTCTGAAATTTTGTTTTTATAAGAAATTAATGTTAAACAGACACCATCACAAGCAACAGAAATACCTAAATTCTTTGCATTTATTTTTAAAGAAGATTTAATGAATAAATTAATACCTTTGGGCCTTTTAATAATTTTCTCAACAATACCTTTATTATAAATTATTCCATTAAACATAATTAACTACTTTTAAATAACATAATTTGATCTTTGTTACCTTTACTGGAAACTTTATGTTTATATTTATATTTTTTTTTTAGATAAGCATAGTTTTTAAATATTTTAGAATCTTCTGATAAAGGGATATTATTTGGACTTTTCAACAAATAAAAATTATTAAATAATTTATCTTTAATAAATGATTTACTAAGACTATTACCAGTTTCAACTAAAATATTTCTTAGACCTAAAGTGTAAAGTTTCTTTAATATTAATCTTAAATCAAGAAGATTATTATTATCTAATTTGGTTTTAAAAATTCTAAAACGCTTTTTTTTTAAAATAGCCAGATTCTTATCTTTGTCAGAATTATAAAATAAGATTGTATTTTTAGAATTACTTGATTTAAAAATGTAAGACTTTTTATTAATACTTAAATTTCTATCTAGAATAACTCTTATTGGTGAGAATTTTTCTAATCCTTTTAATCTACAATTTAATTTTGGATTATCATTATTTAATGTTTTGGAAGAAATTAAAATACCATCATTTTTATACCTCAGATAATGAGTAAATTTATCACTTTGTTTGCTGCTAATTTTTTTTAAATAAGGATTGTAAAAAATATTATTTTTAGAAACTGCAATTTTACCAGTTACATATGGTAGTTTTTTTAATCTATTATATTTATAAGGAATATAAAAATTATTTATTTGATTATTAAGATCATTTTTTTTAACAATTATTTTATTATCTTTTAAAATTTTTAAACTTTTAGATTTAACTTTTTGATCAACATCATCAATTCCAAAAACTACTTTTTTAATTTTTTTTTTTATTATTAAATTAGTACACGGTGGTGTTTTTCCATAATGACAACATGGTATTAAGGTAACAAACATTGTTGAACCTTGAACATTTTCTGTAGCAAAATTAATTGCATTTCTTTCTGCATGGGGCCTCCCACCATATCCAGTAGAGCCGATCGAAATAATTTTATTATCTTTTACTAAAACACAACCAACAGCTGGATTTACACCAGTTAACCCATGTTTTGATTTAGCTAAATCTAAAGCTAAACCCATATAAAAATGATCTAAATTTTGAATATTATCTTTTTTTGTAGACATCTAATTTGTCCACAAATTGAACGAAATCTTTTTCTTCTCTAAAGTTTCTATATACTGATGCAAATCTTACGTATGCGACTGGGTCTAATTCTTTAAGTCCCTCCATAACCATCGTACCAATAGTATTAGTTGATATTTCGCTTTGACCTAATTCTTCTAATGATCTTGAAATTTTACTTACAAATTTTTCAGTTGTTTCTGTATCAATAGGCCTCTTTTTAAGAGCAATAAAAACAGACTTAGCTAATTTATCTCTATCAAATGCAGATTTTCTTCCATTCTTTTTAACTACCATTAATTCTCTGTATTGAACTCTTTCAAAAGTAGTAAATCGTGCACCACATACACATAATCTTCTTCTTCTTATCGCGGTACCATCTTCAGTAGGACGAGAGTCTACAACTGATGTTTCGCCTTTTTTACAAATTGAGCAAATCATATAGTTAAATTTTTGTATATCGGAAAAGAAGAACATAGTGAAACTACTTCATCTCTAACTTCTTTTTCTATAACGCTGTTATCTTCAGGATTTTTTGATAATCCTTCGATTGTTTTTGTTATTAATTTTCCAACAGTCTCAAATTCTTTTAAACCAAAACCTCTAGTAGTAGCTGCTTGAGAACCTAGTCTAATACCTGACGTTATCATTGGACTTTCAGTGTCAAAAGGTATTCCGTTTTTATTGCAAGTTATGTTAGCTCTACTTAAGCTTTCTGCAGCTAAATTTCCTTTAACTCCAAATGGCCTTAAATCAACTAACATCAAATGAGTATCTGTACCTCCAGAATAGATTTTAAATCCATTATTTTTTAAAGTTTCAGCTAAGATCTTAGCATTAGCTTTAACAGACTTTATATACTCGACAAATTCAGGTTTTAGGGCTTCATAAAAACCAGCTGCTTTAGCAGCAACTATGTGCATTAAAGGTCCTCCCTGATAACCAGGAAATACTGCTGTATTAATCTTTTTTGATAAATTTTCATCATTAGTTAAAATTATTCCGCCTCTAGCACTTCTGAAAACTTTATGAGTTGTTGAAGTGACAACGTGAGCATAATCACAAGGATTTGGATAACCCTTACCAGCTACTAAGCCAGAGAAATGTGCCATATCAACCATCAGATAAGCTCCTACTTTATCTGCAATTTCTCTAAATCTTTTAAAATCAATTATTCTTGAATAAGCACTACTTCCAGCAATAATAAGTTTTGGATTATGCTCAAGAGCTAATTTTTCAACACTATCATAATCAATTAATTCAGATGTTTTATCTACATCATAACCAATTGCATTAAACCATTTACCAGACATTGAAATTTTCAACCCATGAGTAATATGACCACCGGAATTTAAACTCATTCCTAAAAATGTATCACCTGGATTTAATAATGCTAAAAAAACTGCTCCATTTGCTTGAGCTCCTGAGTGAGGTTGTACATTTGCATACTTGCAATTAAATAACTTTTTAAGTCTTTCTATTGCTAAATTTTCAGCTACATCAACATGTTCACAACCATTATAATACCTTTTGCCAGAGTACCCTTCTGCATACTTATTTGTAAGAACTGATCCCTGGGCTTCCAAAACAGCTTTAGAAACAATGTTTTCTGAAGCAATTAATTCAATGTGATTTTGTTGTCTAACAAGCTCATCTTTAATAGCTTTAAACAATTCAGGATCTGACTCAGATAAACTTTTTTCAAAAAAATCTTTGTAGTTCGAATTTAAATAGTTAGTTTCTTTTGACATAATTAATTTTTATATTTTTTTAACTCTTTGTAAATGCCTTCCACCTTCAAATTTAGTATTAACAAAAACTTCAATACATTTAAAAGCGGTATTTTTACTAATTAGTCTCGAGCCCAATGTAATAACATTTGCGTTGTTATGCAATCTTGATAATTGAGTATTTTTAACTGAATAGCAAACCGCAGCTCTGATCTTTTTGTGTCTATTAGCAGCCATTGACATTCCCATACCTGAGCCACAAACTAAAATACCAATATTATTTTTTTTAATTGCTACTTTTTTACATAGATTGTGAGCATAATCTGGATAATTTACTGAAACATCTTGAGAATTAGTGCCAAGATCTTCGAATTTAAATTTTTTGTTAAATTTTTTTTTTATAGCTTCTTTTAAAGAATATCCTGCGTGATCAGATGCAATAAAAATTTTTTTCAAATTAATTAAATTTATGATTTAAAACACAAGCAACAATATGAATTCTATTTTCTTCACCACCATTAAAGAAATTATGATATTTTGTATTGTTAGTAATCCAAACTGAACCATCAGCAGGCATATGTTTTGCAACATTATCAATAACCATTATGCAACCAGGATTTGTTATAATTGGAATATGAATTCTTGGTTCTGGATCTCTATGCCAACTCAAAGTTGATCTTGGTTCTTTCAATAAAATTCTAACTCTACCTAGCTTATACTTAGAAGATAATTTTTCATAAACTTCTTTAAAATATGTATTCTTATATTCTTCTATAAACTCAGAATATTTTTCTTCTTCAACTGTCACATCTCTAACAACTTCTTTTCCAGAAGAGTCAGGTTTCGTCCAAAAAACACCTCTAGCTTTATTTCCCTTAATAGAGTCTGGATCACCTGGAATTTGAGTTAAAGAAATTGCACCAAAATTAGTAACATCATTGATGGTTTCAAATTTTTTTATTTTTATGACCTCATTGTAAGCTTCTTTTAGTCTGTCGATATCAAACTGAAACTCAGTTTTGTAAAAATCATTAAAATTTAAAGACATAAATATTTTCTAATACTCTTTTTGAATATTAATTGTATAATACTTTTGTCGCAATTTACAAATAACTTTAATAATGATTACAGGAAAATATCCTAGCCTAAGATTAAGACGAAATCGTAAAGCAGATTGGGCTAGAAGATTAGTACAGGAAAATACACTAAGCCCTAATGATTTCATTCTTCCGGTGTTTTTAATTGATGGCAAAAACAAGAAAGAGACAATTAAAAGTATGCCCGATGTTTATAGATATACTATTAATCGATTAAGCCAAATTGTAGATAAAGCTCTTAATTTAGGAATTCCAATGGTAGCTCTATTTCCTAAAACAAAAAACTCAAATAAAAATGTAAATGGTGATGAGGCTCTAAGTAGTAAAAACCTAGTATGCAAAGCAATTTTAGAAATTAAAAAAAAATACAAAAGTGAGATTGGTATAATGTGTGATGTTGCTTTAGATCCATACACTTCTCATGGTCATGATGGTTTGATTAAAAATAATGAAATTATTAATGATGAAACTATTGATGTTTTAATTAAACAATCACTTTTGCAAGCAGAAATGGGATGTGATGTACTGGCGCCATCAGACATGATGGATGGTAGAATTGGAAAAATAAGAAAAGCTTTGGATAAAAATAATTATAAAAATGTTCAAATACTTTCATATGCAGCAAAATATGCATCAAGTTTTTATGGACCTTTTAGAGATGCCGTGGGATCTAAAGGTTCATTAAAAGGTGATAAAAAAACTTATCAGATGGATTTTAGAAATAGTGATGAAGCAATTAGAGAGATAGCTTTAGATATAAAAGAAGGTGCGGATATGGTAATGGTTAAGCCAGGAATGCCTTATCTCGATATCATAAAAACAATAAAAGAAAAATTTAAAATACCAGTTTTTGCTTATCAGGTTTCAGGAGAATATAGTTTGTTATCAAATGCAGTTAAAAAAAAAATAATAAATAAAGATGCAGTATTCGAAAGTCTAGTGGCATTTAAAAGAGCGGGAGCAAACGCTATAGTAAGTTATTACGCAGATCGATTAGATAAAATTATTAAGTAATTATTTTAAGGTGCTAATAAAATACATTCGATTTATTGGACTGTTTAGATTATTAGGTTTTAAAACAGTTTTTTCAAGATAATCACCCACTAACTTTAAACCTTTTAATAATGTGTCATTGTCAAAAACTTTAATGTTTTTATCAATTAAAAAATTAGGAACAATCTTTTTTTCTATTGATGATTTTGCATAATACTTAACTTCATTATTAACAATATTTTTTTCTACTAAATTTTCAATTTCTAAATCATAACCTAAATAACTAAGTATATTTAATTCCCAAAAAATATATTCCTGTATCCAATTATCATTGGATAAAATTATAAAAAATTTTTCTAATAAATTATAAACATCCAAATTAGCTTGGGCTTCGGCTGTTAAAATTTTGATTAAATTCATTGCCGAGGAAATACAGGATAATTTTTTATTATTATCGAAGTATTTCGGTGTACAAGCATCTAAAATTTCAACTTTAAAATAACCAGTTTTATTTTGATTTTTGGAATTATAATTTATGTGCAATTTATTACCAATTTGAAGATAATTTTTAATCTTTTTTGAAGTACCACCAAAAATAATACCAGAAGTTTTTCCTCGATCTTTGGTAAAGAATTCTGCAATAATTGAATTTTCATTATATCGATTTTTAGAAATTAAATATCCAGAGTCTGACCAATTCATTTTTATTCTATGTTATTGAGGCAAAGTTGTGCTGCATTTTGTTCAGCATTTTTTTTTGAATTTCCCTCAGCGGTAAAAAACTTTGTATTTTCTAATTTTACTGCAATTTTAAAAATAGGTTTGTGTCTAGGTCCTGTATTAGAAATCAATTTATAAATGGGTAATTTTTTGAATTTTTTTAATGATAATTCTTGAAGTTTAGTTTTAGCATCTATTGGCGTTATTACACTTTCGTTAATTTTGTTTTCCCATAATTCCAAAATAAATTTTTCAACTGTAGTAAAACCCTTATCTAAATAAATAGCTCCTATTAAAGCCTCACAACTATCTGAAATTACCTTATCTTCAATTTTAATTTTTTTATTTTTTGGATTAAAAGTTAAAATATATTTCTCTAATTCAATTTTTTTTGCAATTTCCAAACAAGTTTTTTTATTAACAAGAGATGCAAATTTTTTATCTAAAATACCCTCTTTTTCATCAGGATAAATTTCTAAAAGTTTTTTTGCTATAACTAATCCAAGAACTCTATCACCTAAAAATTCTATCTTTTCATTATTATCCTTAGAATTAAAACTTTTATGGGTTAGTGCTTTGATTAGAAGATCAGTATTTTTAAATTTAATTTCGAGTTTTTTTTCTAGATTGGTTAAATTAATTTTCATTAATTAATACTTTTAAAAAATCTATCAAATCTAATTGATTTATGCCATTTCCAGAATGAAAAAATGCTTCCAATTCTTCTATCAGATGAAAAAAAAATGAATTGAGCTTTACCAACTAGGTTATTTTTATGAACATAACCAACGCTAGTTAAATAACGACTATCTTTTGAGCAATCCCTATTATCTCCTAAGAAAAAATAATGATCTGCCGGTACTTCAAAAATATCAGAGTCTTTATAAGAGAACTCTTTTAAGTAAACTGATTTATGATTTTTATTTTTTGATAAACTTTCTTCAAATGCAATTACATCTATAGTTCTATCTCCACAATAAATTTGATCATCAAATGAAATTTTTGATTTCAAAATCTCAGAATTATTTAAATATAAATTTCCATCAATAAATTGAATTTTATCACCAGGTAACCCTATTAATCTTTTAATATAATCAGTCCTATTGTCTGCTGGAGTTTTAAATACAACCACATCTCCTCTTTTTGGTTCATTAAAAATAATTCTTCCATTTATAATTGGTGGACTAAAAGGAAACGAATGTTTGCTATATCCATAAGAGTATTTTGTTACAAATAGCCTATCTCCTACAAGCAACGTAGGCTCCATTGAAGATGAAGGAATATAAAATGGCTGCAAAAATAATGATCTAATTATTACAGCAATTATCAATGCATAAAATAAAGTTTTTAAATTTTCAGAAAAAAAATTTTTATCTAATTTCATTTTTTTTGAATAATTGTGAATGCGATTGAATAATCTTTTTCATCAGAAATTGAAAGAAAGAAATTTGAAGATTTAACTTTAAATCTATCAAAGATTATTTTGTCAATTTTTTTATTATTTAAGAAATATGGTTTTCCCAACTTGTTATTCAATATTTCTACGTCTTTAAAATTCAGATTTTTTCTAAAGCCTGTACCTAAAGCCTTAACAAAAGATTCTTTTGCTGCAAAA
The DNA here is from genome assembly GCA_038124805.1 of Candidatus Pelagibacteraceae bacterium. Classification (GTDB taxonomy): domain Bacteria; phylum Pseudomonadota; class Alphaproteobacteria; order Pelagibacterales; family Pelagibacteraceae; genus Pelagibacter. The sequence continues at coordinate 46,706 of JAYPCR010000001.1, read as the reverse complement.
CGTTTTGCAAAATAATTAGTTTTATTTTTTTGTGATCTCGAATTTGAAATTTCTTTAGAAGTGAAAATTCTTTTTATAAATGCTTTATTAGTAATAGATTTTCTAATTCTTTTGTTATCAATTATATCAACCCCTATACCTAAAATTTTCATTAGGATTTTAAAATTTTTTTAAAGTTTTTAATTACATTAGAAATTCCACTAAATACTGACTCACCAATGATGTAATGACCGATATTAAATTCAACAATTTCATTGATCTTTTTAAGAACTCTAGTTGTTTTATAATCTAGTCCATGGCCAGCATGAACTTCTATTCCAAGATTTTTAGCTAATTTAGCGCAAACTTTTATTCTGTTTAATTCATGAGAAAAATTTTTTCTAGTTTTGACTAAATTAGAAATTTTACCTGTATGAATTTCGACACAATCGACATTTAATTTTTTTGAAACTTTTATATCTTTTGTAGTTGGATTAATAAATAGACTTGTTCTGATTTTATTTTTCTTAAATTTAGAGATAATATTTTTAAGTTTTTTAAAATTTCTTTCTAAATTTAAACCTCCTTCTGTAGTAACTTCTTTTCTTTTTTCAGGCACTATACAAATAAAATCAGGTTGTATCTTAAGAGCATAATCAACTATTTTAGAATTTACTGATATTTCTAAATTAACTAATACATTTTTTAATGAACATATTTTTTTTGCATCTAAATCTTTTATATGCCTTCTATCTTCTCTTAGATGTATAGTAACAGAGTCGGCACCTTGACTAACAACATGGTTTGCCGCAAATACAGGATCCGGGTGACTTTCTCCTCTTGCATTTCTTAATGTTGCAATATGGTCTATGTTAACACCTAATCTTTTCACTTAATGAATCTACTTCCTGGTGTTGTTATTGGTATATTTTTTAATTCAAGTGGTAAATTTTTAGAAGTATAAGTTGGTACATCAATCTTTAAATGAGAAATTATCTTTTTTTTAATTTTTAGAGTATTTCTATTAGATCTATTAATGATTGAGGCAAATCCAACTAATTTTGCTTTTGCTTTTTTTATAAGCTTAACACACTCTAAACTTGATTTACCTGTAGTTATGACATCTTCAATTATTAGAACTTTAGCGTTTTTTTTTATTGAAAAACCTCTCCTCAAAGTAAATTTCCCATTAACTCTCTCACAAAAAATTGTCTCCTTTTTTAATAATTTTCCTATCTCATAGCCAATAATTACACCACCCATGGCTGGTGCTAAAATTAAATCTATTTTAGTAAAATTTTTTTTAATTTTATTTGCAAGAGATTTGCAAATTACTTCAGCTTGATTTGGAAAACTTAGAAGTTTGGCACATTGAATATATTTCGAAGAATGAAGTCCTGAGGAAAGAACAAAATGTCCCTCCAATAAAGCATTAGTTTTTTTTAAAATATTTAAAGATTTTTTGAGTGAAAGCATTACGTTTATCTTCGTGTCTAATTATCTTAAATTTTATACCCTTTTGCTTCAACTCTGCAATAAAATTTGTGAAATTTTTCAAGTTTCTAATGATTAATTGAAATTTAAAATTAATATAATCTTTTCCTTTACCTGCCATTTCAACGTTAGATATGTTTAAAGCATGATTTCCAAGTAAAGTAGTAACATTACCTAATTGACCAGGGATATCTGGTAAAGAAATCCATAATGTTGTGTTATATTTTTTAATTCTTTCTTCTTTTAACTCACCTCGGTCATGCCAATATCTTCTAATTGCAGCTCTTGCTTTTCCGGTCTTTGTTATTGGAATCCAGTGAAGTGATGGAGATTGATTTTTTGATGTTATAATATTTATTGTGTCACCATTTCTAAGAATTGATTGAAGTTCACTTTTGTTACCATTGATTTCACAACCAATTGCTGTGTTGCCTATTTTTGTATGTACCGCATATGCAAAATCAATTGGTGTAGCATTTTTAGGTAATTTGATAACTGATCCCTTAGGTGTAAAACAAAATACATTTTCTTGAAACATTTGAAGCTTGGTATACTCATAAGAGTGTTCTGGATTTTCATTTTTTTCAATAATTTCTACTAAATCTTTTAACCAATCGTATTCTTTCCAGCTTAAAGAATTAAATTTTTCTGAAGATTTATATTGCCAATGAGAGGCAATGCCCCTTTCTGCAAAATCATGCATTTCTCCAGTTCTGATTTGAATTTCAATTGGTTTTTTATTAGACCCAATCACAGAGGTATGAATAGATTTATATCCATTAATTTTAGGCGAAGAGATATAATCTTTAAACTTTCCAGGAATACAGTTCCATTTTTTATGAAAGATGCCTAAGGTCTTATAACATTCGTCTATATTGTTAAGAATAATTCTGAATCCTATAATGTCAGTAATTTGCTCTAATGAAACTCTTTTTTTTTGTAATTTTCTCCAAATTGAAAAAGGAGTTTTCTCTCTTCCATATATTTCTGCATTAATATTATTATTGCTTAAAATTTCGCTTAACTCAAAAGATAAACTCTCAAATAAATCTTTTTTATTTTCTTTGATTTCATCTAATCTTCTATTAATGAGTTCTCTTGCTTCGTTATTTAAAACCGCAAAAGATAAATCCTCAAGTTCATCTCTTATTCGATGCATTCCCATTCTATCAGCTAATGGTGCATAAATTTCCATTGTTTCTTGTGCAATTCTTTTTCTTTTTTCTTCTTTTGCTATTCCGTTGATAGTTCTCATATTGTGAAGTCGATCTGCTAATTTAACCAGTAAAACTCTAATATCTTTAGATGTTGCTAAAATTAATTTTCTAAAGTTTTCTGCTTTTGAATTAGTAAGAGCTGTATTTTCAAAAACAGAAATTTTAGTAACGCCATCAACTAAATCAGCCACCTCTTCACCAAATTCACCTTTAATTGTCTCATAAGTTGCATGAGTATCCTCAATTGTATCGTGAAGTAATCCCGTTGTTATTGTCGCTGAGTCTAATTTGAGATCTGTTAAAATATTAGCTACTTCTATTGGATGAACAGAATAAGGATCACCACTTGCTCTTTTTTGGTTGCTATGAGCTTTAACTGCAAAATCATATGCTTTTAGTAATTTTTCGTGATTTAAAAATTTATTATAAACTTTAACCTTATTAATTAGATCATCTGAATTAAGCATATCTTGAATATTATAACATTAATTCAAATTTGTTTAATAGATCTAATATCTTTAATTGGTAAGGAAAAAATTAGTTTTTTAATATTTTTCTTAAGAACAGGATGCTTCCAAGCTTTATCAATTTCGAATAAAGGAAATAAAACAAAATTTCTTTTATGCATTAATTTATGAGGAATTTGAATTTCTTTATTTATAATTTTTTTATTAAAATCTATTAAATCAATATCACATGTACGAGGTGAATTTTTTATTGATTTTTTTCTACCTAATATTTTTTCAACTTCTTTACAAACATTAAATAAATCTAAATAATCTAATGTAGTTTTGATTTTAATAATTATATTTATAAATTTTGGAAAACTTGGATTTGGCCATGATGGTGTTTCATAATAACTAGATGATTTAATAATTTGAATATCATTTTCATAAAGAAAAGACTTTGCTTTTTCTATGTTTAAAAACTTATTACCTAAATTAGATCCAATTCCTAAATAAGCTGTGTTAACTTGATTTTCTGATATACCTTGCTTTGTCACGACTCCAATCTCTATTCTTTTTTGTTTCTCTTTTATCAAACTTTTTTTTACCCTTTGCCACTGCCAATTCAATTTTAGCTTTACCTTTTTTAAAATACATTTTAGTAGGCACTAAGGTAAATCCATCTCTTTGCATCTTACCAATCAATTTATTGATCTCTTTTTTATTTAATAAAAGTTTTCTCTCGCCCGTCGGTAAATGATTTGAGTAACTAGCTTGTTTGTATGCTGCAATATGTGCATTAATTAAAACTAACTCACCATTTTTTTCAACAGCATAAGAATCTGCAATATTAACTTTACCATCTCTGATAGATTTTATTTCAGAGCCTTTTAATACTATCCCAGCTTCTAGAAGGTCTTCGAAAAAATAGTTAAAACTAGCTTTTCTGTTTAAGCAAATAATCTTTAAACCAGAACTGGTTTTTTTGTTCATTAAATTAAATTAGCTGAATGGAGAGCTTTTTTTACAATTTCTTTTGTACTATCTGTTATTTTAACCAGAGGTAATCGAACATCATCCTCACACAAACCTAATAATTTTGCAGCATATTTTACTGGACTAGGGTTGCTTTCAACAAATAATGAATGATGTAATGGTTGTAACTTCTCATCTAATTTTTTAGCTTCTTTTAAAGAGCTTTCATCATCTAATTTAGAAAATTTTTGAAATTCAGAACAAAGTTTTGGTGCTACATTTGCAGTTACACTAATCGCTCCTACACCTCCTCTTTTATTAAATTCTAGAGCGTTATCATCGTTACCAGTAAGTTGTATAAAATCTTTTCCCATTTTTTCCAACTGTTGATTAACTCTATCTAGATTTCCAGTAGCATCTTTTACACCAACAATATTTTTTAATTCATACAATCTTGCCATTGTATCTACAGACATATCTATTACTGATCTTCCTGGTATATTATAAATTATAATAGGTATGCCACACTGATCATTAATTGATTTATAATGTTGGTAAAGACCTTCTTGTGTAGGTTTATTATAATAAGGCGTTACTATTAGAGCCCCATCTGCACCTGCTTTTTCAGCATGTTTAGTTAAAGATATTGCCTCTGCTGTAGAATTAGAGCCTGTTCCGGCAATCACAGGAATTTTACCGTTACTTTCTTTAATACATAAATCAATAACCTTCTGATGTTCCTCGTGGCTTAATGTTGGAGATTCACCTGTTGTACCAGCAGGCACCAATCCTGATGTCCCATTATCTATTTGAAAATGGATTAATTTTATATAACTTTCTTCATCTAGCCTATCGTTTTTGAAAGGCGTAATTAAAGCAACATTTGATCCTTTGAACATAAATACTTATAACATACATTGTAGATTCATATAGTAAAAGATTATGGTCAAAAAATTATTGTATTTTGTTGTATTAATTTCAATAATTTCTACCAATTTATTTACTGCCAATTCTGATGACTTAAAGATACTGCCTCTTAAAAAACCTAATTTAACAGATGAAGAAATTGAGAAAAAACTATCAATCAATATTTTAAGACCCTTAGAAAAACCAAAAGAAAAAAATGAACCAGAAATTGAAGAAGTTAAAATAGAACCTAGCGAAGCTAAAATAACTTTTATTATTCCTAAGAAAAAACCAATAATCATAGGAAAAACTAGCTCAGAAAGAATAGAAATTTCAAAATATTACAACAAAAAAGACTTTAATATTGCAAAAAAAGCAATTTCTGAAATGGAAAAAGGCCAATGGACAAAAGCATTAAGTACTTCGAAGAGAGCTAAAGATAAATCAATAAATAATTTTATTAAATGGCGATATTTATTAACAACTGGAAATCAGGCTACATTTTTTGATTATTTTTCTTTTATTGAAAAAAACAAAGACTATCCAAGAATAGATAGAATTAAATATTTGGCTGAGCACAAATTAGATACAAAAGAAATTTCTCCAAAAAAAATAATTAATTGGTTTGGTGATAATGAACCGTTAAGTGGATTTGGAAAGATGATATTAGGAGAAAGTAATCTGTTAATTGGTAATACAGAACTAGGTATAAAACTAATAAAACAAGGATGGATAGAAGCTGATTTAAGTAAAAATGAACTTAAATTTTTTAGAACTAAATTCAAAAAATATCTTAATGAAAATGATTACATAAATAGATCAGACTATTTAGCTTGGAACAATAAATATTGGGATCTAAAAAGAATGTTGCCCTACTTACCTAAAGATTATGAATTACTTTATAATGCTAGACAAATATTGATGAGTAAATCTTATGGTGTTGATCAAGCAATAAACAATGTGCCTGATAAATTTATCAATGATGCGGGACTAAATTACGACCGATTAAAATGGAGAAGAAAAAGAGGAAGAATTGATGGATCACTAGAAATTTTATTAAAAATTAAAAATACTAAAGACTATTTGGTTAGACCAGATTTATGGTGGGAAGAAAGAGAAATAATATCTAGATCTCTAATTTATGATAAAAAATTTGAATTAGCTTATAAAATCTCAAGCAATCATGGTTTAACTGAAGGACCTGAGTTTGCAGAAGCTGAATGGATGAGTGGTTGGATTGCTCTTAGTTTTTTGAAAGATCCTTTGCTTGCTAAAGATCATTTTCTAAATTTTTATAACAATGTAAGTTACCCTATTAGCACAGCAAGAGGTGCTTATTGGTTAGGAAAGTCATTTAAAAGTCTTAAAGATAAAGAGCAATCGAATAAATGGTTTGAGGAAGCTGTCAAATACTTAACTACCTATTATGGTCAATTAGCTTTTATGGAATTAAATCCAAAAGATAATTTTGAATTAGAAAAAGATATGGAAGTCGACATAAAATATAAAATTAATTTTTATGATAAAGAACTTGTAAAGATTGTTTATTTATTAGATGAGCTTGATAAAGATAAATATACAAAAGATATATTAAGACATATTGCAAATGATAATGTTATTGCTGGCAGTGAAATTTTAGCTGCAGAACTTGCAACAAACATAGGAAGATTTGATTTTGCAATTCAAATATCAAAAATAGCATCTTACGAAAAACGATTTCATAATAAATATAATTATCCATTAATTAGTACACCAAAAATTATCAATGGCAGAAAAATTCCTGAAAGTGCTTTTATATTATCAATTATCAGACAAGAGAGTGAGTTTGATATGTCAGCAAATAGTCATGCAGGTGCAAAAGGATTAATGCAATTAATGCCTTACACTGCAAAATTAGTTTCAAAGCAGGCAAAATTACCTTATTCAAAATCAAGATTAACTACTGATCCAGAATATAATATAAACCTAGGCTCACATTATATTGCGGGATTAATTTTGGATTATGATGGTGCTTATCCCTTTGCTGTAGCCGCTTATAACGCTGGTCCTAATAGAGTTAAATATTGGAAAAAGATAAATAAAGATCCTCAAAAAAAACAAATCAATTATGTAGATTGGATTGAGTTAATAAAATTTAGAGAAACTAGAAATTATGTCCAAAGGGTTTTAGAAAATTACAATGTTTATCGGTATATACTTGAGAAAAAACCAATACCTATGAAGAACTTTTTTAAAGATAACCCTCTTTATTAAGAGTGGCGGAAGAGGAGGGATTCGAACCCTCGGTACAAGTTTCCTCGCACGGTCATTTAGCAAACGACTGGTTTCAGCCTCTCACCCACTCTTCCACAATTTTATTACTATCGATTGTATTGAATATTGAATATTAATAAAGTAATTATTCAGAAATTTATGAAAAATAAATACTCTATTTTTTCTCTTATTAAAAATGCATTTTCTTATCATGAAAATTGGGAGAAAGCATGGAAAGATCCATCTCCAAAAAAAGAATATGACGCAGTGATAGTTGGTGGAGGCGGTCATGGGCTTGCAACTGCTTATTATTTAGCAAAAAAACATGGCATGACTAATATTGCCGTTGTTGAAAAAGGCTGGATTGGTGGTGGTAATACTGGAAGAAACACTACCATTATTAGATCAAATTATTTATGGGATGCGAGCGCAGGTCTTTATGATCATGCATTAAAAATATGGGAAGGATTATCTCAAGAGCTAAATTACAATGTAATGTTTAGTCAAAGAGGTGTTATGAATCTTGCGCATAATTTACAAGATGTTAGAGATTTAAAAAGAAGAACCCATGCAAATAGATTAAATGGTATTGATGCAGTTTACTTGAGCACCGAAGAAGTAAAAAAATTTTGTCCTATTATAAATACTTCACCAAACATTAGATATCCAGTTTTAGGAGGAACTCTACAAAGAAGAGCTGGAACAGCGCGTCATGATGCAGTTGCTTGGGGTTATGCTCGTGGAGCTGATGCAATGGGAGTAGATATAATTCAAAACTGTGAAGTAAAAGGAATTAAAAGAAATGGTGATGCTGTTGAAGGAATTGAGACTACAAAAGGTTTTATTAAAACAAAAAAAATTGGTGTAGTCGCTGCAGGACACTCAAGTGTTATAGCAAACATGGCTGGTATTCGTTTACCATTAGAAAGTAAACCACTTCAAGCCTTAGTATCTGAGCCTGTAAAACCAATTATAGATACTGTAGTAATGTCAAATGCTGTTCATGCTTACATCAGTCAATCAGATAAAGGTGAATTGGTTATTGGTGCAGGAACAGATGATTATGTATCGTATACCCAAAAAGGTAGCCATGATATAGTTGAGGGAACACTTAATGCAATATTAGAGTTGTATCCAATTTTTAGTCGTATGAAGATGCTTCGCCAGTGGGGAGGTATAGTAGATATTTGTCCAGATGCTAGTCCGATAATTAGCAAAACTTCGATTAAAGGATTATATTTTAATTGTGGCTGGGGAACTGGAGGATTTAAAGCAACTCCAGGATCAGGGGATCTATTTGCTCACACTATAGCTAATGATGAACCTCATAAACTTAATGCGGCTTTTAATATTAATCGATTTGTAAGTGGTGACCTTGTAGATGAACATGGTGCTGCAGCTGTAGCACATTAATGTTTGTAATTAACTGTCCATACTGTGGTGAAAGAGAACAAAGCGAATTTAAAGCTGGTGGTGAAGCCCATATTGTAAGACCTAAACAACCAACTGAACTAAGTGATGATGAATGGGCTGAATATTTATTTATGAGAAAAAATATTAAAGGAATTCAATATGAAAGATGGAATCATGCTCATGGTTGCAGAAAATGGTTTAACATGGTTCGAGACACCTCTAATGATGAAATAAAAGCAGTATACAAAATGGGTGAAAAACCCCCTACTATTTAATTAAAATGTCTAAAAGTTTAAGAGTTAAAACTAGTAAATTTATTGACGAAACTACTCGAGTTTCTTTTAAGTTTAATGGCAGTAATTATTATGGTTATAAAGGCGATACCTTAGCTTCAGCTTTGATCGCAAATGGTATTCATTTAGTTGGAAGAAGTTTTAAATATCATCGCCCTAGAGGCATAATGACAGCAGGTTCTGAAGAACCAAACGCAATAGTCCAATTAAATAATAATAGTGCTCGATCAGAGCCCAATGTAAGAGCTACTGAAGTTGAGATTTATGATGGTCTAGAAGCATCAAGTCAAAATTGTTGGCCTAGTGTAAACTTTGATATTGGTGGCATAAATAATTTTTTATCACCGCTTTTACCTGCTGGTTTTTATTATAAAACTTTTATGTGGCCAGCTAGTTTTTGGGAAAAATATGAATATTTCATCAGAAAATCAGCTGGACTAGGAAAATCACCAACAGAATCTGATCCAGACATCTACGATCATAAATACATTCATTGCGATGTATTAGTAATTGGTGGAGGAATTTCAGGAATCATAGCTGCTAAAACTGCAGCCAAAAATGGTTTGGACACTTTATTAATAGATGAAAAACCAAATCTAGGAGGTAGTACAATTTTCCAAAATTCAGATCATCATAAAATTAATAATCAAACTTCATCTAGTTGGCTTGAAAAAGAAATTTCTGAAATAGAGAGTTTAGAAAATTTACAAGTTAAAACTAGAACAAGTGCTGCTGCATTTCATGGATATAATTTTGTACTTGCAAGAGAAAATTTAACTGATCATTTGTCTCTAGAAGATAGAAAAAATAAAGTAAGACAAAGACTTTTAAAAATTAGAGCTAAAAAAGTTATTACAGCAACTGGATCTTTAGAGAGACCTATGATCTTTAATAATAACGATCGTCCAGGTATTTTGTTATCTTCTGCAATTAAAAAATATGTGGACTTTTATGGAGTTGCTTGTGGAACAAGCAATGTATTATTTACTAATAATGATAGCGCTTATGAAACTGCATTATCTTTATTTAAAAAAGGCATACAGATAAAAGCTATTATTGATATAAGAGAAAACGCAACTTCTAAAATTATTGATGAAATAGAGTCTCATGGCATCAAAATTTATAAATCTTATACAATAGTAGACACTGAAGGTTATAAGAAAATTAATAAAATTTCTATTATGCAACTATCAAAAGATGGTCAATCGGTTGTTGGTTCTAAAATCAATTTAGACTGTGACTGCTTAGGTGTTTCTGGTGGATGGACTCCTGCAGTACACTTATTTACACAATCAGGTGGAAAACTTAAATTTAGAGAAGAAGATCATGTATTTGTTCCAAATACATATCCTTCAAAACAAATCAGTATCGGTTCTTGTAATGGGGAGTTTGAATTAGACGAAATTTTAAAACTTGTTCCTTTGCAAATAAAGAATTTTTTAGATGTGGAAAAAACAGATTATGAAAACCTATCAGTAGAAGTTTCAAAAAATCTTTCAAAAAGAAATATTTGGTTACTACCTTCTGATAAAGTTATAGGTAAAACGAAACCATTTGTTGATTTTCAAAATGATGCTACTGCAAAAGATATAAAATTAGCTTTAAGAGAGGGTTTTAGATCTATCGAACATGTCAAAAGATATACAACTACTGGTATGGGGACTGATCAAGGAAAACTTGGGAATATGCACGCCTTAGGAATTATTGCAGAAACTGCTGGAGTAAAAATGGGAGAACTTGGGACAACTACATTTAGACCTCCCTACACTCCTCTATCTTTTGGAACCATTGTTGGAAGAAATGTGGGTGAATACTTCGATATATTTAGAAGAACACCTATGCATGATTGGCACGTAAAAAATAATGCAGAATTTGAAAATGTTGGTCAATGGAAGAGAGCTTGGTATTACCCAATTAATGGAGAAAATATGCACCAAGCAGTTCAAAGAGAGAGTAAAGCTGCAAGAGAAAGTGCGGGTATTCTTGACGCATCAACACTGGGTAAAATAGATATTCAAGGAACAGATGCTTCTGAATTTTTAAATAGAGTTTACACTAATGCTTGGTCAAAACTTGAGATCGGTAAATGTCGATATGGATTAATGCTTCATGAAGATGGAATGGTTTATGATGACGGTGTAACCACTCGTCTAGATGAAAACCATTACATTATGACTACAACAACTGGTGGTGCAGCTAATGTAATGGGGAAATTAGAAGATTATTTACAAACAGAATGGCCAGAATTAGATGTTTATTTAACTTCAGTAACTGATCATTATGCAACTATTAGTGTTTGTGGACCTAACAGTAAAAAAATAGTTTCAAAAGTTATACCTGATTTAGATTTTTCCGATGAAAGCTTTCCACATATGTCTTTTAAAAATTCAAAAATCGGAAATATTAAGTGCAGAGTTATGAGAATTAGTTTTACAGGAGAGCATAGCTACGAAATTAATATACAGGCAAGTTTTGGAAAATCTGTTTGGGAAAAATGTATGGAAGCAGGTAAAGAATTTAATATTACTCCATATGGTACTGAAACTATGCACCTTTTAAGAGCTGAAAAAGGTTTCATAATAGTTGGACAGGATACAGATGCAACCATGACTCCTATAGATCTTCAAATGGATTGGATAGTTAGTAAAAAGAAATATGACTTTATAGGTAAACGTTCTTTATATCGATCAGATACAATAAGAGAAGATCGAAAACAATTAGTAGGATTATTAACTGATGATCCACAAATAGTTTTAGAAGAAGGTGCTCAAATTGTAGAAGATGTTAATAAGAAACCTATTGAAATGTTAGGACACGTTACTTCAAGTTATTATAGTCCAAATCTAAATAAATCAATTGCACTTGGCGTTGTTAGAGGTGGAAAAAATATGATGGGTAAAAAATTATTTATACCTATGGAAAACAAAATAATTAGTGTGACTGTGGCAGACCCAGTATTTTTAGATAAAGAGAATAGAAGATTACATGCTTAATTATAATCAAACTTTAAAAGAAACAAAAACTTATTCTGGTATAGAGATGAGTGAGATTAAGCCAATAATGAAATTGATTCTAAGGGGAAAAAAAAGAGAATTCTTATCTGCAGTTGGCAAATCTCTAAATATACTGCTTCCAACTGAAGCAAATACTTCAACAACTAGTCAAGATTTAACAGCTTTATGGCTTAGTCCAGACGAATGGATGGTATTTTCAAATGAAATAAATTTAATGGACTCAAATATTTATCCAATTGAAGAAAAACTTATTCAAAATATATCTAAATTGAATTTAGGAGCAGTAGTAGATGTTACAGATCATTTTGTAATGATTAATATTAAAGGTCCCAAAATTTATGACTTATTTCAAACGGGTTCACCATTCAACTTTAATCAATTCAAAAATAAAAAAGGTTCTGTAACCCAGACTATTTTGGCTAAAATTGATGTAATTATTCATAATAAAGATAATGAAAATGTTAATTTATTAGTAAGAAGGTCCTTTTCAGAACACTTATTTTCTTGGATGAATGATAGTGCGTCAAGATTATAGTCATAATTAATATTCAAATCAGTTAAATTTTATTATGAAAAAATTAATCTTAGTGGTGCTATTTGCACTTTTACCATTTTCGTTAAACGCAGAGTCAAAATTAAACCAAATATTATCATCGGGTGAATTAAAAGTTGGAACAACTGGCGATTGGGATCCAATGACTATGAAAGATCCTGCCACAAACGAATATAAAGGATTTGATATTGATGTAATGAATGAACTTGCAAATGATATGGGTGTGAAAATTACATTTGTGCCAACAGAATGGAAAACAATTGTTTCAGGAATTACTTCTGGAAGATATGATATTTCAACCAGTGTTACTAAAACAGCTAAAAGAGCTCTAGTAGCAGGTTTCACAAATTCATATTATAAATATGGAACTGTTCCTTTAGTACTTAAAAAAAATTTAAATAAATTTCCTACATGGGACTCACTAAACAGTGAAAAAGTTACGATCGCTACAACACTAGGAACTTCACAAGAAGCTAAAGCAAAAGAATTTTTTCCAAAATCTAAACTAAAATCGGTAGAAGCACCTGCAAGAGATTTTCAAGAAGTTTTAGCTGGAAGAGCTGATGGTCATATTACAAGCTCAACTGAAGCAAATAAATTAATTATTACGTATCCACAATTAGCCATAGTTCCAGATGGTGGAAAAAATCCAGCTGTACTTGCTATGATGGTAGATCAAAATGATCAGGTCTGGATGAATTATGTTAATCAATGGATTGAAATTAAAAAAGCTTCAGGTTTTTTTGATGATCTAATGGCTAAATATAATCTTAAAAGCTTATAATCAGTTAGATATTTTTTTTTAATTCTTTATAAATTTAGAAGTGAAAAATTTATTTTCTTTACTTCTTTTTATATTAGTTACTGGTTGTGGCAGTCAAGAACTTGGCTGGTTTATACTATCTCCTAATAACGTAAATGGATTAACAAATTTAAAATTTTTATTAAGTGGTTTAACTACTACAATTTATATTTCTGTAGTTTCTATAATTATTTCAATGATTTTAGGCATGTTAGTTGCTTTACCTTCTTTATCTAAAAATAAATTTCTGTCTTATCTTAATATAACTTATGTAGAAATTGTAAGAGCAATCCCATTATTAGTCCTTATTTTATGGGTTTACTACGGTCTTCCAATTATGACTGGTATAAGTTTTAGTCCATTCGTTTCTGGAATAATTGCTTTATCAATTAGTGAAAGTGCATTTCAAGCTGAAATATTTAGAGCTGGAATTAATTCAATCAAAAAAGCGCAATGGGAAGCAGGCAGTTCATTAGGATTAAGTTTTTTAAATAAACTAAGATTTGTAATTATGCCCCAAGCAATTAAAAATATTTTACCAGCTATTGGTAATCAGTTTGTGTATGTTTTAAAAATGTCCTCATTAGTTTCAATTATAGGAATTGGAGATTTAACTAGAAAAGCTAATGAGCTTGTAGTTACTACTTATAGACCTCTAGAAATATATACTTTTTTAATTTTTGAATATCTAATTTTAATTTTGATTGTTTCTTACTTTGTTAGAAAATTAGAAAAAAAATTAAAAAACTAAAAAATTATTTTCTTCTGTAATCCCAAGGAAATTCAAAAATCATCGACCACATCCCATTTAGATTTTCTTTCGCATAGTCTTCATCTTTTATATATTTTTCTGAATATCTTCGGTAGGCAAAAGCATATCCATTTCTAACTAAAAAACTTGATAAACTTTCATTGTCAATAAAACACTCAGCTAATATTCTTCTATATTGATCAACACCTTCTCTAATGCAAAAAGGTTTTTTATTAGCTATCTTTTTTGTTAAGAGATCTTTTGAAATAATACCACACTTAATTTCTTGATTATTCGATATACAAGTTTGATTTAATTCGGGAGCGTCTATACCTGAAAATCTAATTTTATCTTTATTTATATGTATAGTATCACCATCAATAATTCTTACTTCAGAGGCTCTTATTGGAAAAAATATTAAAAATGAAATAAATATAATCTTAATAACTAAATAAAGATTTTTTTTGTTTAAAAACATTATTTAAGAAATACCCAATAAAAATTATAACTACAATTGCTATTAACCAATTAGTTGCCATAATTGTATAAAAAATATCATTATAAGATCCACCTCTTATATTGATTACATACCATAAACTTAAAAATGGTAATGCTGTAAGTCGCAATATACTTAAGTATAAACTATAAATAGGTTTTTTAACTGCTTGAAAAACAGCAGTCGTAATAAAAAAAACTGGATAAATAGGTCCAATCAAAGCTGCAATTTTCAAATAAATTGTGCCATGTTCTATAGCAATAGGATTTTCTGTAAATAAAGATACAAAAGATTTTGCAAATAAAAACATAATTAAACCAGCAATTGACATGAATGATGAACCAAAAATTAGAGCTTTAGTGTAGAGTTCTCTTATACGATTATAATTTTTAGCTCCAAAATTTTGACCTCCAATTGATAAAACAGCAGTATTCAATCCTATTACTGGAAGTAAAAAAACTTGTTCAATTCTTAGTGCTGCTCCATATCCGGCAGTAGCTAAATCCCCAAACTTACCAATAAAATATAAAATATTAAAAATTCCAACCCCTATAAATAACATACTAAAAATTATTGGTATGGATTGATTAAGCAACTCTTTCAAAAAATTAAATTTTGGAATAAAGCAGGTTAGATAAATATATTTTTTAAGTCTGCATGAATTAACTTTATAGATTAAATAAAGAGTTCCGATTGATTGAGCAATTACTGTAGCTATAGCTAGTCCTGCAATACCAAATCCTGGTATGACACCATAACCCCAAATAAATAATGGATTTAAAAAAATGTTTAGGAAGAAACTAAATATTAATACATTTCTATAACTTTTAGTATCTCCTTGTGCATTTAAAGTTCCATTTAATGAAATTTGTATCATTACAATAAAAGTTCCATAAAAAATAATATCTAAATATTCTCTTGTTAAAAGAATACTTTCCATATCTGAGCCCATAACACTTAAAAGATAATTAGATAGGTTTAATCCAAATAAAGTTACAATGATTGAAACAATCAATGCAAATAAAACTGACTGAGCAACAAATAATGAAGCTTTCTTTATATTTTTTTCACCAATTAAATTTCCTATAGTTGAATTTGTTGCAGCCCCTATCCCAACTCCCACAGCAATGATTACAAAATAAATAGGAAAAGATTTAGCTATAGCTGCAATAGCATCAGCTGAAATTTTACCAGCAAACCATGTGTCGACTAAATTATAGAACGTCTGAAATAAAGAACCAGTACTTGCTGGAATAGTAACTTTTCTTAGTAGCGTCCAAATTGGATCTTTTGTTAATTGAATATTTTTTGACAAAATTAAACCTTTAGCTAAATTCTTTTTTAAAGATATGTTCTTTGCCTAACTCTTTAGCACGATTTATCTGACTTTGCCTCATTCTAAAACGACTCTTTTGAGTTTCTGATAACTTATCAAAACAATTAGGGCATGATACACCCTCTTCAAATTTTTTTGATTTTCTATCTTTAATAGATATAGGGCTACGACAGCCACTACACATGGAATATGTACCTATCTTTAAGCCATGTTTCAAGCTTATGCGATTATCAAAAACAAAACATTCACCTTTCCAAAGGCTATCTTTTTCATCTACTTTTTTTAGATAATTTAAAATTCCACCTTTAAGTTGATATACATTTTTAAAACCATTTTTTTCTAAATAAACAGAAGCTTTTTCGCATCTGATACCACCAGTACAAAACATAGCAATTGGTTTAGTTTTATCTAATTTATTTAAAAATTTGGGAAAATCTCTAAAATTTTTAACATTTGGATTAACTGATCTTTTAAAGGTTCCAACTTTATATTCAAATGGTTTTCTAGAGTCTAAGACAAAAGTATTTTTATCCTTTATTAATTTATTCCATTTTTTGGGCTCTACATGACTATCTTTTTTTTGTATTTTTTTTGTTAAATGGAGGTTCATCGGCACAACCTCTTCTTTTATTTTTACTTTAGGCCTATGAAAAGGTTGGAATATGCTTTTTGAATTATTTGTACTATCAAATTTTGTAAATTTAAAAATTTGAGCAATTTTTTTAGTTATAAATTTAATATCAATTAGTTTACCAGATATAGTTCCATTTAGACCTTCTTTTGAAATAATGATCGTTCCTCTAATATTGTTATCTTTTAAAATTTTTTGTAAAATTTTTTTGTTTTTTTTAAGAGAGGTTAATTTAATAAATTTATAAAAACCAAAAACTTCAAACATTACAACTTCCTACAAACTGTCATACCATCACCTAATGGAATAATAATTTTTTCTACCCGTTTATCGTTAGCAACATAATCATTAAATTCTCTAATACTTAAAGTAAATTTATCGTTACTATTATTGTCTATAACCTCACCGTACCACAACACGTTATCAATAATAATTAAACCATCTCTACCTATAAGATTAATTGATTCTTCATAGTAATTTTTATAATTCATTTTGTCTGCATCAATAAATATTAGATCAAATTTTTGTTCGGTTAATGTTTTTAAACTATCTAAAGCTGAATTGATCATGGTAACTATTTTATGATCTTGTTCGGCCTTTTTAAAAAAATTAATTGCTTTTTTTGTAGTTTCTTCATTTTTATCTAAAGCTATAATTTTACCATCTTCCGGTAATGCTAATGCCATTGAAAGAGTGCTTAATCCTGTAAAAGTTCCTATTTCTAAAATTTTTTTTATTTTTGAAGTTTTAACTATTAAATGTAGAAATTGACTTTGAGAAATCGCTATCTGCATTCTTTTGATGTCTCCTAAAGATTTATTGTATTCAATAATTTCTTTTTGAACTGGATGTAAATTTAATCCATGATTTAATATATATTCTTGAATCTTATCTGAAATAGTAAGGTCTGAGCCCATTTATTCTTGAAGTTTTTTCTTGAGTATCTCATTAACTATTTGAGGATTTGCTTTACCACCAGAGTTTTTCATCACCTGACCAACAAAAAAACCAAATAATTTTTCTTTACCTTGTTTATATTCAATAGCTTTTTCTCTATTTTCGTTAATTATTTTTTCAATTAATACTTCTAGCGCTTTTGGATCACTTTCTTGTTTTAATCCTTTTTCTTCCACAATTTTTTGTGGGTCTAAATCACCATTAACCATATCTTCAAAGATAGATTTGGCTATTTTTCCAGATATAGTTCCATCTTTTATTAAATTAATTAATTTTGCTAAATTTTTAGCACTGATAGGACTTTGTGAAATTTCTAAACCCTTGTCATTTAACAATGCAAACAATTCTCCAGTAATCCAATTAACTGCCAATTTAATATCACTATTATCACCAATATTGGCAACCACTTCTTCAAAATATTTTGCGATCTCAATATCAGAAACTAAAATTGTTGCTTCATAATCTGAAATTTTAAACTCATCTATAAATCTTTTTTTCTTATCATCAGGTAATTCAGGAATTTCAGATTTAAGTTTTTCGATAAATTCATCTGAGACCTCTAAAGGCAATAAATCTGGATCAGGAAAATATCGATAATCATGAGCATCTTCTTTAGATCTCATAGATCTTGTTTCATTTTTTTTAGTATCAAATAATCTTGTTTCTTGATCAATTATTTTTCCTTCTTCAATTAAATCAACTTGTCTATTTGCTTCATAATTGATTGCCATTTGCATAAATTTAATAGAATTAACGTTTTTAATCTCACATCTTGTTCCAAATTCTTTTGTACCCTTTTGTCTTACAGAAACATTAACATCAGCTCTTAATGATCCTTCTTGCATGTTACCATCGCAAGTTCCTAAATATCTCATAATTGATCTTAATTTTTTAATATAAGCATTCACCTCATCAGGAGATCTTAAATCTGGTTTACTAACAATCTCCATTAAGGCTACTCCAGATCTATTTAAATCCACAAAAGTATTTTGTGGATCCATATCATGGATACTTTTACCTGCATCTTGTTCTAAATGTAATCTTTCAATTCCTACTTCTTTATGACCATTAGGTAAATCAAGTATTACTTTACCCTCACCTACAATTGGATCTTTAAATTGAGAAATTTGGTATCCTTGAGGTAAATCAGCATAAAAATAATTCTTTCTATCAAAAATAGATCTTTTATTGATCTGAGCCTTAAGACCAATACCAGTTTTAATTGCTTGTTTAACACAAAATTCATTTATAACTGGTAGCATTCCTGGAAAGGCTGCATCTACTAAACTCACTTGGGTATTAGGCTCAGCGCCAAATTTTGTGGCAGATGTGGAAAAAAGTTTTGAATTTGAGGTAACTTGTGCATGAACTTCTAGTCCTATAACGACCTCATATTCTTTATCACCTCTTATAATTAAATATTCTTGTTGATCTTTGCTCACTCAATCCACCAATCATTAATTTTATTTTTAAATTCGATCTTTTCTTCCATAGCATATGCAATATTTAAAATTTCTTGTTCAGCAAATGCTTTACCAATTATTTGCAATCCTAGAGGATAGCCTTTTGCATCATGTCCAGCTGGTATTGATATAGCAGGAAGGCCTGCTAAATTGACTGGGACGGTAAAAATATCATTTAGATACATTGATATTGGATCATCTTTTTTTTCACCAATTTTGAAAGCTGAGCTAGGTGTAGATGGAGTTAAAATAGCATCTACAACTTTATATGCTTCATCAAAGTCACTTTTTATTAATCTTCTAACTTTTTGAGCTTTTAAATAATAAGCATCATAATAACCTGATGACAAAACATAAGTGCCTATCATTATTCTTCTTTGAACTTCTGAACCAAATCCTTCTGATCTAGTTTTTTCATACATATCAATTAAATTTTGACCTTGAGATCTAAAACCATATTTAACACCATCGTATCTAGCTAAATTAGAAGATGCTTCAGCCGGTGCTACAATATAATATGTTGGTAGAGCATATGAAGTGTGAGGAAGTGAAATATCAACAATTTCAGCTCCACAATTTTTAATATGTTGAATTCCTTTTTGCCATAAATCTTCGATTTCTTTAGGCATACCGTCTACTCGGTATTCTTTTGGAATACCTATTTTTTTTCCTTTAATATTTTTTGACAATTCTTTTCTGTATTGATTTCTTTTAAAGTCTATTGAAGTAGAGTCTTTAGAATCATAAGTGCTAATTACTTCTTGCAATAAAGCACAGTCTTCAACATTTTGCGCCATTGGTCCTGCTTGATCTAAAGAAGATGCAAAAGCAACTATCCCATATCTTGAGCAACTACCATAAGTAGGTTTCAATCCTACCGTACCTGTAAAAGAGGCTGGTTGTCTAATAGAGCCGCCAGTATCAGTTCCAATTGTAATTGGTGTTAATTGTCCTGAAACAGCAGCAGCAGACCCCCCTGAGGATCCACCAGGTACTAAATTTTCATCAATAGGGTTTTGAACATTGCCAAAATAACTAGTTTCATTTGAAGAACCCATTGCAAATTCATCACAATTTAACTTTCCTAATAAAATTCCACCTTCATCCCAAATATTTTGTGTGACGGTGGACTCATAAGTTGGAATAAAATTATTCAAAATTTTGCTTGCTGCAGTAGTTTTAATACCATTAGTACAAAATAAATCTTTTACAGCTATTGGTATACCAGGTAGCTTTAAATCAAAATTTGGCTTTTCATCAAACTTTTTAGCTTTAATTAAAGCATTTGAAAAATCTTCAGTAATATATGCATTAAGTTTTTTTGATTTTTCTGATCTTTCAACAAAAGATTTGGTAACTTCATATGAAGAAAGTTTTTTTTCTTTTATATTCTTAATTAATGAATTTAGAGTTTGTTTTGTGATATCTGACATTATTCTACTACCTTAGGCACCACAAAAAAATCTTCATTATCAGCAGGAGAATTCTTTAAAATTTGTTCTCTTATATTTTTACTTTTAATTTCATCATGTCTTAATTTTAGAGTTGTTTCTGCTACTGATGTCAAAGGTTCAACACTATCAGTTTTAAGTTCACTTAGTTTTTCGATAAAATCAAATATTGAATTTAAATCACCTGCTAATTTTTCAGCCTTTTTATCGTCTACTGATATTCTTGATAACTTTGAAATATGCTTTATTGTTTTAAGATCTATGCTCATATGGTAATTAAATATGTCGCAAACTATCACTTAAGTTTAAAATATACAATATGATGACATTAGAAGAATTTAAAAAAAAACAGACTAAAAAATGTAGATTAGTTGGTCTAGATCTTGGCTCTAAAAGAATCGGAGTGTCAATATCGGATGAAAAACAATTGATTGCGACACCATTTAAAACAATATTAAAAACTAATACCAATGAATTGATCGATAAGCTTCAAGCGATAATTAATGAATATGACATTAAAGGTATTATTATTGGAAATCCCATTAATATGGATGGTTCGCTAGGGAGATCTGCTCAATCTGTTAACGATGTTAGTACAAATATTAGTAATAAAATAGATATACCTGTATGTTTGTGGGATGAAAGACTTTCAACTGTCGGAGCATTTAATTTATCTAGTCAACTTGATGTTAATGTAAGTAAGAGAGAAAAAAATATAGATCAAAATGCAGCTGCATTTATACTTCAAGGTGCTCTAGATTTTTTAAATAATTAAAGCTTGCCATCTTAACATAATATAGTTATAGAGTTGGTTTTAATGGCATCTAAAACCAATAAAGCTATTAAAATCTCTCAAAAACATCTGTTAGGTATTCAAGATTTATCAATTAATGATGTAAATCTTATATTGGATGAGTCTCAAAGTTTTATAAAACTTAATCAGAGCAAAAATAAAAAATTAGATGTTTTAAGAGGTAAAACTCAAATTAATTTATTTTTTGAACCATCTACTAGGACCCAAAGCTCTTTTGAATTAGCAGGAAAAAGACTTGGTGCAGATGTAATGTCCATGAATATAAATAATTCTGCAATTAAAAAAGGTGAAACTTTAATTGATACAGCAATGACTTTAAATGCAATGCATCCTGATATCATTGTAATAAGACATCAAGACTCAGGTGCATGTAATCTTTTATCTCAAAAAGTAAATTGTGCTGTACTTAATGCCGGTGATGGTAGAAGAGAGCACCCTACTCAAGCTTTGTTAGATGCTTTAACAATAATTAATCGAAAAAAAAAGATAGAAGGATTAAAAATAGCTATATGTGGAGACATACTTCATTCAAGAGTTGCTAGGTCAAATATATATTTACTAAATATGTTAGGAGCGGAAGTAAATATAATTGCGCCTACAAACTTGATGCCAAAAGACATTGAAAAATTTGGTGTCAACACTTTTACAGACATGAAAAAAGGCTTGAAAGATTGTGATATCGTAATGATGTTAAGATTGCAGAATGAAAGAATGACTAGCTCTTTCCTTTCATCTAATCGAGAATATTATGAATACTATGGTTTAACTCCAGATAAACTGGATCATGCAAAAAGTGATGCTTTAATAATGCATCCTGGACCTATGAATAGAGGAATTGAAATTGATACAAACTTAGCTGATGACATTAATAAAAGTGTAATTAAAGAACAAGTTGAGTTAGGCGTAGCTGTCCGTATGGCTTGTTTAAAAATTTTTTGTGAATAAAGATAAATAAATGAAAAAACAATATTTTATAAACGCAAATATAGTTGATCCACATAATTCTATAAATGAGCTTGGTGGCTTAATTATTAATGAAGAAGGTAAAATTGAAGCAATTGGAAAGAAAGTTAATATTAATAATTTACCGACTCGAGAAAAACCAATTGATTTGAAAGAAAAATATATTTTTCCAGGTATTGTAGATATGAGAGTATTTGTTGGTGAACCTGGTTATGAATACAAAGAAAATTTTAGAACACTCAGTAATGCGGCCCTTTCAGGAGGTGTAACCTCGGTAGTGACGATGCCTAATACAAATCCTATTATTGACAATGTATCAATTGTTGATTTTTTAAAAAGACGAGGAAGAGATAAATCAATGATCAATATTTTTCCATGCGCTTCTTTGACCAAAAATATTGAAGGAACAAACATGACAGAGTTTGGTTTACTTCAAAAAAAAGGAATTATTGCGTTCACAGACGGGATTAGAACAATTCAAAATACCCAATTAATGTCTAGAATTATGAATTCAGCTAAAGATTTAGGTAGCTTAATCATGCAACATGCTGAAGATTTAGATTTATCAAAAAATGGTATGATAAATTCTGGAATTATTGCAACTAAATTAGGTTTGTCTGGTATTCCAGATATTGCTGAAAGAATAATTATAGAAAGAGATTTAACATTATTAGAAAATATTAAATGCAGGTATCACATTTCTCAAATATCGTCAGAAAAATCAATAGAAGTAATCAAACAACGTAAAGAAAAAGTTAAATTTACCTGCGGTGTATCAGTTAACAATTTATCTTTAAATGAAAATGATATTGGAGATTTCAGAACTTTTTTAAAATTATCCCCACCTCTACGTAGAGAAGAAGACAGAATTTCATTAGTTAATGCTTTAAAAGATGAGATTATAGATGTTATAGTTTCTGATCATAAACCTGAAGATGAAGAGTCAAAAAGATTAACATTTGCCCAAGCTGCAACTGGTGCTTCAGGTATTGAAACTTTACTATCATTAAGCTTAGAACTTTATCACAATGGATCCGTAAAATTAGAAACTATTATTAAAGCTTTAACTTCAAATCCAGCTAAGATTTTAAAAATTAACAAAGGTAATCTTTCAATAGGTGCAGATGCTGATTTATGCATTGTAGATATTAATAAGCCGTGGATAGTTAAAAAAGAAAAATTAATATCAAAGTCAAAAAATACTTCTATTGAAGATAAAAAATTGCAAGGTAAAGTTACAAATACGTTTGTTAAAGGAAAAGAATTATTTAAATTATAATAATGGACTATTTTTTTGTAAGTTTTATCTCTTATCTAATGGGATCAGTTCCCTTTGGTTTTATTTTAACTAAATTTTTTTTAAAACAAGATATTAGAAATATTGGATCTGGTAATATAGGAGCAACAAATGCTTTGAGAACTGGAAATAAGTTGATTGGATACTCAACTTTAATACTGGATATTGCTAAAGCCATAATACCAATAATTTATGTTAAAAATACATATCCAGATTTAATTTATCTAGCTTCATTGTCAGCATTTTTAGGCCATGTATTTCCAATTTGGTTAAAATTTAAAGGTGGCAAAGGTGTAGCAACTTATGTTGGGATTTTATTTGCAATAAATATAGTTTATGGATTTATTTTTATAACAAATTGGTTATTTATTTTTTTTCTATCAAAATACTCTTCACTATCTTCTCTTATAGCCACACTTTCAATTCCAGTTTATATATATGTAAGTGGTAATGCAGATGGAATAAGTTTCTTTTTAATTATATTTGTTCTAATTTTTTATACCCATCGAGAGAACGTTAAACGGTTGAAAAATCAAGAAGAAACTAAGACAAAAATTTATTAATTTGACTATCAAAGTCTTTTGAGTAGTTTGTTAATTTATGAATCTAGTCATTGTTGAAAGTCCTGCTAAAGCAAAAACAATTAATAAATATTTAGGTGATAAATATAAAGTTCTAGCTAGTTATGGACATATAAGAGATCTTCCTTCAAAAAATGGATCTGTAGATCCAGATCATGATTTTAAAATGGAATGGGAAGTAGATAGTTTTTCAAAAAAATATTTAAAAGAAATAACTGATGCTGCAAAAGACTCGTCAAAGATAATATTAGCTACTGACCCAGATAGAGAGGGAGAAGCTATTGCCTGGCATGTAAAAGAATATCTTGAGGAAAAAAAACTTTTAAAAGATAAAGAAATTGAAAGAGTAGTTTTTAATGAAATTACAAAAAAAGCTGTAATTCATGGAATAGAAAATCCAAGACAAATTGAACCATTGTTGGTTGATGCCTATATGGCCAGAAGAGCTCTTGATTATCTAGTTGGATTTAATATTTCTCCAATTTTATGGACAAAATTACCTGGATCAAAATCCGCAGGTCGTGTTCAGTCAGTTGCGCTTAAATTAATTACAGAAAGAGAACATGAAATTGAGTCATTTGTTCCAGAGGAATTTTGGACCTTAACTGTAAAATTTTTAGACAAAGATAAAAATAATATTATAGCTAGTATTGTTCAAATTGACGACCAGAAGATTGAAAAATTTTCCTTTAGAAATAAAAGTGATATTGAAAATGCTATTTCTAAAATAAATAATAAAAAATTTAATATAAGTGACATATCTAGTAAAATAGTAAATCGTAATCCATCCGGCCCGTTTACTACTTCCACGCTTCAACAAGTTGCTTCTGGAAGATTAGGATTTGGAGCCTCTAGAACCATGCAAATTGCTCAAAAGTTATACCAAGGTATTGATATAGAAGGTGAAACAATAGGTTTGATTACTTATATGAGAACAGATGGCACTAATCTATCAGCTGATGCGATTTCATCATTTAGACAGTACATAAAATCAGAATTAGGTGATGAATATTTACCTGATCAACCACTCAATTATTCAGGTAAAAAAGCGAAAAATGCACAAGAAGCTCATGAAGCAATTAGACCCACTGATATCAATAGATCGCCCTCTTCTGTTAAAAAGTTTTTAAGTCCAGATCAATTAAAACTTTATGACCTTATATGGACACGAGCACTTTCCTCACAAATGCAATCAGCTCAATTTGATAGAAATACCATAACAATTTCTACAGAAGATAATAAAACTATATGCAAAGCTAGTGGATCTGTAATGAAATTTGATGGCTTTTTAAGAATTTATAATACTCCAAATAAAGACGAGGAAGAGACAATTTTACCTGAAGTACAAAAAGGACCAATTAATATAGAGTCACTTTTAGATGAGCAGCATTTTACACAACCACCACCAAGATATTCAGAAGCTAGTTTAGTTAAAAAATTAGAAGAATTAGGAATTGGTCGTCCATCAACATATGCAAGTATTATTTCTACAATAGCAAATAGAGGATATGCAGAAATTATTAATAAAAGATTTTTTCCAACTGATAGAGGAAAATTAATTTCTGCTTTTCTTGAAAAATTATTCTCAAAATATGTAGACTACAACTTTACAGCATCTTTAGAAGATCAATTAGATGAAATCACAACTGGTAAAGAAAGTTGGATAAAAGTATTAGAATTATTTTGGAAAGATTTTAATAACAATGTTTCAGAAGTTAAAGAGAAAAGAACTAGAGAAGTTTTAGACTTATTAAACGATAGTTTAGGAGAGCTAATTTTTGATAAAGATAAAAATGGTAAAATTAGTAGAAGTTGTCAATTATGCAACACAGGAACATTAAGTTTAAAAAATAGTTTTAGAGGTGGAGCTTTTATTGGATGCTCAAATTATCCTGAGTGTAAATTTACTAGACCTTTATCTAAAGCTAAAGCTGCAGCTCAATCACAGCTAGCAGAACCAAAGCTAATAGGCAAACATGATAATGGAAATGATATTTATTTAAAAAATGGAAGATTTGGTCCTTATTTACAATACGAAATAATTTTAGATGAAAAACCAATTGAAACTAAAATTAAAAAAACAAAAAAGAAAGTAAAAAAAGAAAATGACAATATTAAAAATGTTTCAATTCCAAAAGGATTAACATTAGACGATATTGATTTAGAAAAAGCTAAATTTCTATGCAATTTACCAAAAAACCTAGGTGTCAATCCAGATAATGATAAAGATATTATATTAAATACTGGTAGATTTGGTCCTTATTTAAAATGCGATAACAAATCTGCTAGAATTGAAAATGTCGAAGAAATGTTCTCATTAGGACTAAATAGAGCAATAACTCTTATTGCTGAAGCAAAACCAGGAAGAATGTCCTCTTCTATAATTAAAGATTTAGGAGAACATCCAGAAGACAAAAAACCAGTTAGAATCATGAAAGGTCAATATGGTCCTTATATAAAATATAAGTCACTTAATGCCACTATACCTGAAGAAAAAGACCCTACTGAGCTTACGATGGAAGAGGCACTAATATTAATTGAGAAAAGAAAAGAATACGATAAAAATAAAAAAACAAAGAGAACGAAAAATAAATAAATGATAAAAATCTTATATATTTTAACAATTTTTTTTATATCAATAAGTACTTCAAGTGCTGATGAGATTGATTGTAGTCAATTTGATAAATTAAGTGCAAAGTACGCTGAGTGTACGGCTTTAAAGATAAAAGAAAAATCAAAAGACTTAAAGAACACTGCAGTCGAAAATATTAATGAAAGTAAAAAAAAATTTGATAGTTCAAAACTAAAAGAAAATCTAATCAAATTTAAAAATAGTAAATCACTTACTGAATTTATGGAAAAAAATTAAATGAATAACATTGATAAAAATTTAGAAGTACAAAATATTACATTACCAAAAGCAACTGATCCCGTTGGATCATATCTAGCAACAAAAATTACAGGTAAATTATTATATATTTCTGGTCAAATTTCTATTAATGAAAAAGGTGAATTAATTAAAGGAAAATTAGGTAAAGATTTAAATACAGAAGAAGGATATTTGGCAGCAAAGAGATGTGCATTAAGTATAATTGCGCAAGCTAAGAAAGCATGCAATGGAGATTTATCATCAATAAAATCATGTGTAAAACTTACTGGATTTGTTAACTCTACACCTGATTTTATAGAACAGCCTAAAGTTATCAATGGTGCGTCAGATTTAATTGTTTCAGTATTTGGAGAGATTGGCAAACATACTAGAGCAGCCGTTAGTACTAACAGTCTACCGCTAGGTGTTGCAGTGGAAGTTGATGCTGTTTTTGAAATAAATTAAACTTTTATTTACCTATACCAAAATATTTTATTCCACTTTTTTTCATTTTAATTGAAGAATATATATTTCGCATATCAAATATTTTTGTCTTCTTTTTATTGATAGTTTTATTAAAATTAATTGATTTAAAATCATTCCATTCAGTATGGATAATTATTAGATCAGCACTATCAACAGCTCTTTCAATAGTTTTTGCATAAGAGACATTTTTATATTTTTTAAATGTTTCCTTATATCCAGTTGGATCATAATATTTGATTATAGCACCCTGTTTTATTAATTCAGGAATCATTGTTAAACTCGAAGAGTCTCTCATATCATCGGTATTTGCTTTAAAAGTAACACCTAAAAATGCAATTCTTTTATTTTTAATTTTATTCTTTAAAATAAAATTTACACGTTTAAGTAAAAATTTATTTCTGTTTTCATTTGATTTAATTACACTTTTTATTACTGAGAGATTTGTTTTATATTGATTTGCTGTAGCTACTATTGCTTTGGTATCTTTTGGAAAACATGATCCGCCATATGCGGGACCAGCTCTTAAAAACCTACTACCAATTCTTTTATCTAAGCCCATAGCAATAGCTACATCTTCAACATTAACGTTAATTTTTTCACATAAATTAGCAATTTCATTAATGAATGTTATTTTTGTAGCTAAAAAAGCATTTGAAGCATATTTTATTAATTCAGCAGATCTTCTCGCAGTTTGAATATATTGTGCGCCCTTTGAAATTAAAGGTGCGTATAATTCTTTTAGAATTTTATTAGTTCTGCTATCTTCTGTACCAATTACAATACGATCTGGATAAGTAAAATCTCTTATAGCCTCGCCTTCTCTCAAAAACTCTGGATTCGAAGCTACAGAAAAGAGATTTTTAGATACTCTTTTTGAAATCAATTTTTCAATTTCATCACCAGTAGTAACTGGAACTGTTGATTTTGTAATTATAATTTTAAATTTATTAATCGATAATGCGATTTCTTTAGCAACATTGTACACATAACTTAAATCAGCAGAGGAGGCATTTTTTTTTGTAGGGGTACCCACACAAATAAAAATAATATCTGATTTTTTAACAGCATCTTTTAAATTTGTTGAAAATCTTAGTCTATTTTGCTTTGTATTTTTAATAACTAATTCTTCTAAACCTGGTTCATAAATTGGAATAATACCCTTAGTTAATGCTTCAATTTTTTTTTGATCATTATCTACACAAATAACATCATTACCTAAATCTGAAAAACATACACCACTGACCAAACCTACATATCCAGAACCTATCATGCAAAGTTTCATAATTTACCTATTTCTTTAGAAGAATTTATATATCCTTTCATTGTTCCACAATCTAAATACTTTCCTTTAAAAGAATAAGCTATAAATTTCTCTTTATTTTTTATCAATTTTTGAATGGCATCAGTAATATGAATTTCACCACCAATGCCAGCCTTTTGGTTTCTTAAAATGGAAAAAATTTTTTTTGGCAAAATATATCTTCCTATTACAGCTTTATTGGATGGTGCATTTTTAACAGAAGGTTTTTCAACAACATTATCAATAAAATGAGAAGTACTGTTAATTTTTTTGGATAAAGAAAATATACCCCAACGTATTACATCATTTTTTTTAACATTCATTGATGCCATAACTGAACTTTTAAATTTAGTATGCATTTTAATAAGCTCGCTTGAACAATTTTTTTTGATAATTAAGTCGTCAGGCAATAACATCAAAAAATGATTGTCTTTTATTAATCTTGAAGTTTTTAATACAGCATCTCCAGTTCCAAGGGGCTTGTTTTGATACACAAATTTTATCTTTTTTCTGTAATTTAAAATTTTTTGATATTCTTTTATAATTCTCTTATCTTTTTTTTTTTTAATTATTTTTAAATAGAATTTATCATTGTAAAAATATTTTTTAATTAGTTCTTTATTCTTAGAAATTATAAAAATAATTTCTTTTATGCCTGCATCAATGCACTCATCTAATATATATTCTATGCCAGGTTTCCCATTTATTGGTAAAAGTTCTTTTGGAAATACACTGGTTAAAGGTAAAAGTCTTGTGCCAAGACCAGCTAAAGGAATAATTGCTTGTTTAATCATTTAAATCTTTTACTTATAAAATATTATAAAACAAATGAAAATTTTACATAATAATAAAGAGTTAAATAAGGCACTTAATAACTTGTCTAATATAAATTTTGTACCAACCATGGGTGGTCTTCATAAAGGTCATGTTTCGCTTATAAAAAAATCACTAAATAAATCTGGTGTTACAATTGTAAGTATATTTATTAATCCAAAACAATTTAACGACAAAAAGGATTTTAAAAAATATCCAAGAAATATTAAAAAGGATTTAAGAATTTTAAAAAAATTAAAAATAAATTTTCTTTACCTACCTAAATATAAAGATATTTACCATTCTAAGAAAGATAAGGATATTAAACTTCATAAAAAAGAAAAAATTTTATGTGCAAAATTTCGTAAAGGCCATTTTGAAGGTGTTCTAGATGTCATGAACAGACTAACAAAATTAATTAAACCAAAAAAAATTTTTATGGGTGAAAAAGATTTTCAACAATTCTATTTAGTTAAAAAATTCATTGAAAAAAGATATAGATGTCAGGTAATTAGTTGTAAAACAATAAGGGAAAAAAATTATTTAGCTATGTCTACAAGAAATCAATTATTAACAAATAAACAGTTTGAAACTGGAGGTAAAATAGCACTTATTCTGAAAAAATTTAAAAATAAATTAAAAGATAAAAACAATATAAAAAAATCGTTGTTAGAAAAAATAGAATTTTTAAATAAAAAATTTGAAATAAAAATTGAATATTTAGAGTTAAGAAATATATTTAATTTAAAATTAGCATCATCAAATAAAAATTCTAAGTTATTTATAGCTTATAAAATTGGAAATATAAGATTGATAGATAATTTTTAGATTTAAAAAAAATAAGCTCCAACACCTAAAAATGATATAAAGCCTATTACATCAGTAATAGTAGTTACAAAAACACTTGAGGCAATAGCTGGGTCGATATTCATTTTTTTTAGAGTTACAGGTACTAATATTCCAAAGAGACCTGCAACTATCATTGTGACTACCATTGAAATAGAAATGATTAATGAAAGTTGAACATCATTAAACCATAGTTGTACAATTAATGAACTTATTACCGCAAATATAATTCCATTTAGAATTCCTATGTTGAATTCTTTTAAAATATTTTGATTAAAATTATTTTTAGTTAAATCGTTTGTGGCCAATGTTCTAACAGTGACAGCTAATGTTTGCATTCCAGCATTCCCACCCATTGATGCAACTATTGGCATTAGAAAAGCTAATACTACCATCTGTTCAATTGTTGCACCAAATAAACTTATGCACCAAGTTGCTAAAAATGCTGTAAATAAATTTAATAATAACCAGTTAAATCGTCTTTTAGTTTTAGTTATTACTCCATCTGTAATATTTTCGTCACCTACACCGGCTAACCTTAAAGCATCTTCCTCAGCTTCTTCTTTTAATACAGTTAAAACATCATCATACGTTATCATGCCAACCAATTTATTTGTCTTGTCTACAACACAAGCAGAATTTAAACTATAATTTTCAAATAAGTTTCCAACTTCTTCTCTATCCATCTCGACTGGTATCAATAAAGGGGAACTTGACATTATAGATATCATTTTTGACTCTCTTGAAGTTCTTAAGACCTTTGAAGATGGTACTGTTCCAATTGGTTTAAAATCTTCATCAACAATAAAAATTTCTAAAAATTCTTCTGGTAATTCTTTATTTTCTCTTAAATAATCAATAGTCTGACCTACTGACCAATTACTCGGAATTGCAGTAAATTCCCTCTGCATTATACGTGCAGCACTATCCTCAGGATAGCTCAAGCCTTCTAACAATGCAAAACGATCTTTAGGAGGCAGTGAACTTAATATTGAATTTTTATCTTTTTCATCAACATTTTCTAAAATTTTAATAGCATCATCTGACTCTAAATTTTTTAAAATTCTTACAATTGATTCTGAAGAAATATATTTGATGATTTCTGATTGAACAGACTCATTAAGCTCTATAAATACTTCGGGATCAATTTTGAAGCCATTAAGTTTAATTAGGTTTTCTCTATCGTTTAAACTTAAATGTTCAATAATATCCGCAGCATCAGCTGGATGCATTTCTTTAAAAGAATTTGTAATAAACAAAGCATCATTATTAGCTATTTTATCTGTTACAACTTTTATATATTCTTTATTAAATTCAAAATTGACTTTTTTATCTTTGATTTTTTTTATTAAAGTCATAAATTTACCTATTATTTGTTCGCAACTATTAATACATAATTTAAAGATTACAATTTTTAAATGAATATAGAGATTAAAAAGTCAATAAAACCAGTAAATTATCAAGATGCGATTAAACATTTAGAAGATCGGTTAAGTCTAGTTTTTCACAACAAAAATAAAGAATTGATATGGACTTTACAACACAATGAAATTTACACAGCTGGAACATCCTATAAAGAAAGTGAAATTTTAAATAAATCAATAAAGATTATTAAAACAAATAGAGGTGGTAAAATCACTTATCATGGTCCAGGACAACTCATTTGCTATTTTGTTATTGATTTAAGAAATAAAAAAAAGGACATCAGAAATTTTGTTTGTATTATTGAAAAAACCATAATCCAAACGCTAAAAGATTTTAACATTGATACTTTTGCTGATAGAAAAAATGTTGGTATCTGGATTAAAAATAACAAAAAAGTTGAAAAGGTAGCAGCAATAGGAATACGTGTTAGTAAATGGATTGCTTACCATGGCTTTTCTATCAATATTAATAACGATCTTAATAAATATAAAAATATTATTCCTTGCGGAATTGAAGATAAAGGCGTAACTAATTTAAAGTCTATTATCAATCAGAGCTACGAAAACTTAGATCAAAAAATTATAAATAACTTTATTGCTAATTTAAAAAATTAAGTCTTTTAGTTACTAGAAGTTTTTTAAAATATTCTGGAAGTAAAGCAGTATAAGTATATTTTTTATCATTAATCATAAATTTAATTTGATAAGAATGAAGCATTAAATTTTTATTTAATCCTTTTTCAGAATTTATTGATCTATATTTTTGATCACCATATATTGAATGCCCTATTTCAAATAATTGCTTTCTTAACTGATGTTTTCTGCCAGTAATAGGTTTCATTTCAACTAAAGTAGAATTTGAGTTTTTATCAATAACTTTATAGGTTGTTTTTGCATTTTCTATTATTTTTTTTCCATTATCATACCTGACTAAGTCGTTTGACCACTCACCACTATTTTTATCAATTTCACCATGACAAATAGCTAAGTAAGTTTTATGAACTTTTCTAAGTCTAAATAAAGATGTCAGTAATTGTGCTGTCTCACGATTTTTAGCTATTATAAATACACCAGAAGTATCTTTATCTAATCTATGAACTGAAAAGGGTTTGGAATCTTTAAAAATTTCACTTTTATTAAAAATATCAATTAAATTTTTTTTTGATTTAGTTCCACCTTGAACGGATATACCTGCTCTTTTATTTAAAACTATAAAATCATCATTATTATCAATTATTAATTCTTCATTTGCTTTTATTATATTTTTTGAAGGTTCAAATTTAATTTTTTTTTGTAATATTGTTTCTTTAAATTTAAAATCATATAAATCAATCTGATCACTAGTTTTAACTTTTATTGAACTTTTAACTTTTTTATTATTTAGTTTAATTTTTCCAAACCTAAGATTTTTTTCGATTAAACCTTGTGGAATGTTTCCTAAAATATTTCTAATCCAACGATCTAGTCTCATATCGTTGAACGTTGCATCAACGGTATAAGTCTTTTTCATGATAATTTAAGTATTAAATTAAGCAGTAGCTAATTTTTTTTCTTCTTTTGGAGCAGTTTCTTTATTTGTCTCTTTTTTCTTCTTATCTATTCTTTTCGCTTCAACATCTCTATCTACAAATTCTATGATAGCCATTGGGGCATTATCGCCATATCTAAATCCTGCTTTAATAATTCTAGTATAGCCACCTTTTCTATTTTCATATCTTTTTGAAAGAGTTTTTTTTACTTTATTTGCAGACTTTATATCTTGAAGTTGTGAAACTAACATTTTTGTAGTGTGTAAAGTTTCCTTTTTACCCAAAGTGATTATTTTATCAGCCTGAGGTTTTAAAAATTTAGCTTTTGGCAAAGTTGTTTTAATCTGTTCATATTTGATTAATGAGTTAAGCATGTTCTTGAGCATAGCCTTTCTGTGCTCAGAAGTTCTGTTTAACTTCTTATTTGCCATTCCATGTCTCATTAGATAGCTTCCTCTAATTTTTTAGACATCTCTGCAATATTGTCTGGTGGCCAATTAGGAATTTCCATTCCTAAGTACAATGACATACCAGTTAAAACTTCCTTAATTTCATTAAGAGACTTACGGCCAAAATTCGGAGTTCTTAACATCTCACCTTCAGATTTTTGCACTAAATCACCTATGTAAATAATGTTATCATTTTTAAGACAATTCATAGATCTTACTGAAAGTTCTAATTCATCTACTTTTCTCAATAAATTTTTATTAAATTCAGGTTCTGAAGAAACTTCTTTTACTGGGGCTTCTACAGGTTCATCAAAATTAATGAACATTTTTAATTGATCCTGAAAAATTCTTGCTGAATAAGCAACAGCATCTTCTGCAGAAATCGAACCATTTGTTTCAACTTCCATTGTTAATTTATCATAATCTAGTGCCTTACCTTCTCTAGCTGTACTAACTGAATATGAAACTTTCTTGACTGGACTATATAAAGAATCAATTGCTATAAGGCCTAATGGCGGTTCCTCAGGTTTGTTTAATTCTGCAGGCACATAACCTTTTCCAGTATTAACATTCATCTCCATATGGAAATGAGTGTTTTCATCTAAATTACAAATAACTAAATCTGGATTTAAAATTTCAACATCTGCTACAGGTGAAATATCTGAAGCTTTTATTTCTCCAGGTCCTTTTGCATCTAAAATTAGTTTTTTTGTTCCTTCACTAGCACTTTTCAAAGCTAAAGACTTTACGTTTAAAACTATATCAGTAACATCTTCTCTGACACCTTTAATTGATGTAAATTCATGTAAAACACCATCAATTTGAATTGAGGTTACAGCTGCACCTCTAATAGAAGATAGCAATATTCTTCTTAATGAATTTCCAAGTGTTAGCCCATAACCTTTTTCCAAAGGCTCAGCTACAATAGTTGCATGAGTTAAATCATCACTAATTTTAACATCAAGTTTTGATGGCTTAATTAATGATTTCCAATTTTTAATATTAACATTTTCAGTTTCCATTAAACTCTCCTTTTTTTTGGTGGTCTAGTTCCGTTATGAGGCATTGGTGTTGTGTCTTTAATAGACAAAATTTTAAATCCTCTTGCTTGCAATGCTCGTAATGCTGTTTCACGTCCTGATCCAGGACCTTTAACTTCTACAGAAAGAGTTTTCATTCCATATTCTAATGCTTTTGACGCTGCGGCATCAGCTGCAATTTGAGCTGCATAAGGAGTAGATTTTCTAGAACCTTTAAAACCTTTTTGTCCAGCTGAAGCCCATGAAATAACATTGCCATTTGTATCAGCTATTGAAATTATCGTGTTATTGAAAGTAGATTGCACATAAGCAATCCCATTAAGAATATTTTTTTTAACTTTTTTCTTCTTAGAATAAGAACTCTTATTTACTTTTTTTGAAGATTTTTCTACTTGTTGCTCTTTATTTTCAACCTTATCAACTTTAGCCATAATAATTATTTTTTAAGTGGTGTTAATTTTTTACCTGCAATAGCTATAGCTTTACCTTTTCTAGTTCTAGCATTACATCTTGTTCTTTGTCCTCTTACAGGTAATTTTTTTCTGTGCCTGGTACCTCGATAACAAGCAAGATCAATTAATCTTTTAATACTTAGAGAGTAATCTCTTCTTAAATCACCTTCGACTTTAAAATTTTGATCAATATATTCTCTAATCTTTAAAATTTCTTCATCAGTTAATTCATTAACTCTTTTTTGTCTTGGTATTTCTAGTGATGAACAGATTTGTTGAGAAAATTTATTTCCTATTCCATAAATATAAGTAAGTCCGATATGAACTAACTTGTTTTGTGGAATATTAATACCTGCGATACGTGCCATATATATGTGATAAATTTTCAGCCTTTTATATAAGAAGTTCTTTCAATGTCAACGCATTAAACATTTAGAATACCGTCAATTTTAGCTGTTATTTCGTTAATTTTAAGAGTTCCGTCGATCTCATGAAAATCTATTTTATTTGAAAGGTAATCGATAACTGGTTGAGTTGTATTTGTATAAATATCATATCTTGATAATACAGTTGATACAGTGTCATCTTTTCTTTTTATAAATTCATCACTGCCGCATGGATGAAGTTCAATTTCTTGAGAATTAAAAAATTCATTTAATGTAACATTACATTTTTGACAGGTAACTCTGCCAATTATTCTTTTTTCAACAATTTCTCTGGGTACAGATAAACTAATAACTAGGTCTATTTTTTGATTAAAATTTTTTAAGATATCATCTAAATTTTTGGCTTGATCTATGGTCCGAGGATAACCATCAAAAATAATTCTATCTTTATATTTTAAACCTAGAATGGTCTTTTCTAATATTTGATTTACTATTTCATCAGGAACAAAGTTTCCTTTTGAAATTAAAGATTCAATCTTTAAACCTAATTCACTTTTTTTTTGAGCTTCTTTTCTTAATAAATCACCTGTTGATAACTGAAAGTAATTATATTTTTTAACAATTAATTGAGCTTGGGTTCCTTTTCCAGCTGCGGGAGGACCAAACAAAATTATATTCACGACTTATTTTCCAAATTTTGTTTTCTTAATTAATTGTTCGTATTGAGAGCTCATCAATCTAGTTTGAATTTGAGTGACTGTATCTATTGCAACAACTACTACAATCAAGATTGATGTTCCGCCTAAATAAAAAGGTATTGGATAATTTGCAATTAAAAATTCTGGCATCAAACAAACTAATGTTAAATACAGCGCACCTATAGTTGTCAATTTTGTTAGGATGTTTTCAATGTATAAAGCAGTACTTTCGCCTGGTCTTATACCTGGAATGAAACCTCCATATTTTCTTAAGTTATCGGCTGTTTCTGTAGGATTAAAAGTTATTGATGTATAAAAAAATGTAAAGAAAATTATTCCAGAAGCATACAACAGCATATACAAAGGTTGTCCTTGAGTAAAATATGAACTTATATTTAAAAAAGTTTCATTATCTGAAAAATTAAAATTTGAAAAAGTTACAGGTAACAATAATAGTGCTGATGCAAAAATTGCTGGTATTACTCCTGCTTGATTAATTTTTAGAGGTAGATGTGAAGACTCGCCTCCATACATTTTATTTCCCATTTGTCTTTTTGGATAATTAATAAGAATTTTCCTTAATGCTCTCTCCATAAAAACAATAAATAAAATTGTTAAAATCAATAATACAAAAATTGCCAGGATCATAAATGTTGATACCGCACCTGTTCTTCCTAATTCAAAAGTAGTCACCAGAGCTCTTGGTATTTCGGCTACAATTCCTGCAAAAATAATTAGAGAAATACCATTACCAATACCTCTTTGGGTAATTTGTTCACCTAACCACATCAAAAATAATGTTCCTGCTACAATAGTTGTCACTGTGGAAATTTTAAAAAATATACCTGGATTTATAACCAAATCAGCAGATGACTCTAAACCTACTGCTAATCCATATCCTTGGATAGTTGCTAATAAGACAGTTCCATATCGAGTAATTTGAGTAATTTTTGCTCTACCAGTTTCACCTTGAGCTTTTAAATTTTTAAAATAATCTGAAACCCCAGTTAATAACTGAACAATAATGGATGATGATATATATGGCATGATCCCTAATGCAAATATTGCCATTCTACTTACAGCTCCACCTGCAAATACATTGAACATGCCAAGTAATCCTTTTTGATTACCATCCATCATAATTTTTAATTGCTCTGGATCTATACCTGGCAAAGGAACAAATGTGCCAAACCTATAAACAGCTAAAATAAAAATAGTAAATAATATTCTATTCTTAAGATCATTAGATGATGAAGACGCACTCATTATAAATCAATTATTTCTTTAATTGTATAGAGCCACCAATTTTTTCAAGTTTCTCTATAGCTGACTTTGAAGCTAAATCTGCAACTATATTGATTTTATCTTTTATTTCTCCAGTTCCTAAAATTTTTAATTTAGCTGAACTTTTATTAATTAATTTATTTTTTTTTAATAATTCAGAATTGATTGTATCTGAAGTATTAATGCTTTTGCTATCTATATAAGACTGAATTTTTTCTAGATTTAATATAGCAATATTTTCTTTTGAAATGGGGTTAAAACCTCTTTTAGGCAATCTACGGTATAATGGCATTTGGCCACCTTCAAAACTTTTAATTGCAACTCCAGATCTTGATTTTTGACCTTTTACACCTCTTCCTGAAGTTTTTCCTTTTCCAGAGCCGATACCTCTACCAACTCTCATTTTAGATTTATTAATCTTATCTCTATTATTTAAAGTAATCATTAGCCTCTTTTTTCAATAATCTCAGAAATTTTTTTATTTCTGATTGTTGATATCTGTTTTGGTGAATTTTGTTTTAATAATGCCTTCATTGTTGCTCTAATAACGTTATGAGCATTTGATGTTCCCATTGATTTAGCCACAATATCTTTTACACCCAAAACTTCACATACTGCTCTAACTGGTCCACCAGCAATAATACCGGTTCCTTTAGTTGCAGCCCTTAAAACTATTCTTCCTGATCCATCTTTAGCTTTTACGTCATGATGAATTGTTCTTCCTTCTCGTAATGGTATATGGATTAATTTTCTTCTAGCCATTTCGTTAGCTTTTTTAATTGCATCAGGAACTTGTTTTGCTTTAGCATGTGCAATTCCAATTTTTCCAGCTTGGTTACCTACTACAACTAATGCAGAAAAGCCAAATCTTCTTCCACCTTTTACAACTTTAGTTATTCTGTTGATATGAACTAATTTTTCTAAGATATCGTCAGTTTTTTTATCTTTATTATTTACATTTTCCATAATTAAAATTCCATTCCATTTTCTCTAAGCGCTTCTGCAAAAGCTTTTACTCTTCCATGATATTTATAAACACCTCTATCAAAGAATATTTTTGTAATTTTCTTTTCTTGAGCTTTTTTAGCCAATTTTTCAGCAACTATTTTTGATAACTCTATTTTGCTAACTTTTGATCCTGATTTCATATCTTTTTCGACAGAGGATGCGGATACTAAAGTAATATTTTTAGCATCATCTATAATTTGAGCAGATATGTTGCTTGACGATCTAAATATACTTAATCGAAATCTATCATTAGAAGCAACTCTCTTAACTTTGTTGCTAACTCTAAATCTTTTTCTAATAGTTGCGTTTAGTTTCATTACTTTTTCTTTCCTTCTTTTTTAAGAACAAATTGACCTTTTTCTCTAATTCCTTTTCCTTTATACGGTTCAATTTTTCTTAGGGTTTTAATTTTTGACGCAACAGAACCAACCAGTTGTTTATCTGAACCAGTAATTTTTAAAGTAGTTTGTTTATCAACAGCTATTTTAATTCCTTCTGGAATATCAAAATCTATATCGTGACTATAACCTAACTGTAAATTAAGTTGATTACCTTTTAATGCAGCTCGATACCCAACTCCAACTAATTCTAGAGTTTTTTCATATCCAGTGCTAGAACCTATTACTGCATTATTAATTAAACTTCTATTCATGCCCCATAATCTTTTAGTATTTTGATCAATTTTTTTAGGTTTAATTGAAATTTGCTTACCATCTTTGATATCTAAATTAAATATATCTAAATCAATACCAATCGATTTTTTCCCTAATGGACCTTCAATATTTAACATATTGCCTGCCAAAACTACTTTGACTTTTTCTGGAATATTAATATTAATTTTACCTATTTTAGACATTAGAATACCTTACAAATTATTTCTCCACCAATTTTCTGTTTTCTTGCATCAATATCAGTCATTACACCTTTTGGTGTTGATACTATTGCAATACCAAGGCCATTATTTATTTTTGGTAGACTTTCAGCACTTGAAAAAATTCTTCTTCCTGGTTTTGATACTCTTTCAAATGAACTTATTACAGGATTACCAGAATGATATTTTAAATCTAATGAAAGAGTTGACTTATTATCAGCAGTGTTAACTTTAAACTCTTTTATGAAACCTTCACTTTTTAAGATTTCAGCTATTTTTACTTTAAATTTTGAAGAAGGTAACTCTACTTTTTTATGATTTCTTGCTTGAGCATTTTTTACTCTTGCTATCATATCTCCTATTGGGTCACTTAAACTCATAATTTCCTTTCTACCAACTAGATTTAACTAAACCTGGTATCTTTCCTTGCAACCCTAATTGTCTTAGTGCAATTCTAGATATTTTTAATTTTCTATAAACACCATGAGGTCTTCCTGTTATCTGGCATCTATTCATAACTCTTACCTTTGCTGAATTTCTTGGTAATTTAGCAAGTTTTTGTTGAGCTTTAAATCTTTCTTCAAATGGTAATTTTTTGTCCATAACAATTTTTTTCAATTTTTGTCTTTTTTTATAAAATTTATCAGACAGTTTAATTCTTCTATTATTTTTATTTATAGAACTTAGTTTAGCCATTTTTAATTATCTCCTCTTTTAATAAATGGAAAATTCATTTTTTCTAATAAAGCATAACTATGATCTTTATTTATTGCAGAAATTACTATCACGATATCCATGCCTCTTACTTTATCTGCTCTATCAAAACTAACTTCAGGAAATATTATGTGTTCTTTAATTCCAAATGTGTAGTTTCCAAATTTATCAAAACCCTTTGATGATAGACCTCTAAAATCTTTTATTCTTGGAAGCGCAATATTCACTAATCTATCTAAAAATTCATACATCTTATTTTTTCTTAATGTAACTTTTAAACCAGCATTTGTACCTTTTCTTGTTTTGAAGTTAGCAATAGACTTCTTATATTTAGTTATTACTGGTTTTTGACCTGAAATTTTCGCCATATCCTCTTCACAAGATTTTAAAATTTTAGCGTCAGCGCCGTCTAGACCAAGTCCCATATTTAATACAACTTTTTCAATTTTAGGGCTCATATAAATATTTTTAAATCCAAACTGTGATTTAAGAGCTGGTTGAATTTCTTTAATATATAATTCTTTTAATCTTGGACTCATTATTTTTTAGCCTCAACTTTTTTGTTTTTTGATTTTTCATCAACTAATTTTAAATTTGAAAGATGTATAAAACTTTCTTTAGAAACAATGCCACCTTTTTTCTCTTTTGTGGTTTTGACATGTTTTTTAACAATATTTATATCTTTAACTTTAGCTCTATTATTTGCTCTATCAATTTCTATAACTTCACCTTCTTTTTTTTTATCCTTTCCAGTTAAAACTAGAACTTTTAAACCTTTTTTAATCATTTACAAAACCTCTGGTGCAAGTGAAATAATTTTCATTTGTCCTCTATTTCTTAATTCTCTAGTTACTGGACCAAATATTCTAGTTCCAACCGGTTCTCCTTTGTCGTCTACTAGAACAGCAGCATTATTATCAAATTTTACTTTTGATCCATCTTCTCTATGAATTCCTTTTTTAACCCTAACAACGACAGCTTTGTGAACTGATCCTTTTTTAACTTTTCCCTTTGGTATTGCATCTTTAACAGCAATAACAATAGTATCACCTATACTTGCGTATCTTCTCTTAGACCCACCTAGAACCTTAATACACTCAATTCTCTTTGCTCCAGTATTGTCAGCAACTTGTAATTCTGTTTGCACCTGTATCATTATTTTACATTCTCCATAACTTCAAATTTTTTGTTTTTTGAATAAGGTCTACTTTCAATTATTGAGACTTTATCACCTGTTTTAAATTTGTTATTTTCATCATGCGCATTGTATTTTTTTTTAACTCTTACAACCTTCTTTAACACTGGATGAGCATATTTTCTCTCAACCATTACTGTAACTGTTTTGTTTGGTTTATCACTTACAACTACACCTGTTAGAATTTTCTTAGGCATTTAATTTTCCTCTTAATAAAGTTTTTAATCTTGCTATTGTTTTTTTTGTTTCTCCAATTTTTGCTGGATTTGTAACTTGTGAATTGATCTTTTGAAATCTAAAATTAAACAAGTCTTTCTTTAATTTATCAATATTTTTAATGACTTCGTCTTTTGATAATTTCTTAATTTCTTGTTTTTTCATTAAGATACTCTTTTTATAGTTTTTGTTTTAATTGGTAATTTAGCTGATGCTTTGTAAAGAGCTTCTTTTGCAATTTGTTCTGAAACTCCATCAACTTCAAATAATATTCTACCTGGTTTAACTCTACATGCATAGTATTCTGGTGAGCCTTTTCCTTTACCCATACGCACTTCAATCGGTTTTTTTGATACAGGTATGTTTGGAAATACTCTTGTCCAAACTCTTCCTTGTCTTTTCATATGTCTAGTTAGAGCTACTCTAGCAGCTTCAATTTGTTTTCCTGTTACTCTTTCTGGAGATAACGCTTTCAATGCGTAAGCACCATAGTTTATAAAGTTAGCTCTAGAAGCATTGCCATGTATTCTTCCTTTATGAGCTTTTCTCCACTTAGTTCTAACTGGTTGCAACATATTTATTCCTTATCTTCCTTTGGTATAACTTTGTTAGTTTCTTGACTAAATTCTTTAGCAAATACTTCTCCCTTATAAATCCAGACTTTAATGCCAATAATTCCATATGTAGTTAAAGCTTCGGCTTCAGCATAATCAATATCAGCTCTTAAAGTATGTGATGGGATACTACCATCACGCAACCATTCAGTTCTTGCAATTTCATTTCCACCAAGTCTACCGCTAATAGAAACTTTAATCCCTTTTGCTCCCAATCTTATACAAGATTGCATAGCTCTTTTCATAGCTCGTCTGTATGAAATTCTTTTTACTAATTGTTGGGCTATATTTTCTGCTACTAAATATGCGTTGGTTTCTGGTTTTTTAACTTCTTTAATATTTAAAGTTACTTCATTAGATGTGAATTTTGATAAATTGTTCTTAATTTTATCAATATCACTTCCCTTTTTTCCAATTACAAAACCTGGTCTAGAAGTATAGATTGTAACATAACATTTATTAGAAGTTCGCTCTATCATGACTTTAGAAACTCCAGAGTTTATGACATTTTTTTTGATGTATTCTCGGATTTTAAAATCTTCGATTAAATAATTACCAAAATCCTTCTTTTTAGCGTACCAAACAGAGTCCCAGCCTCTATTCACACCCAATCTGAATCCTACTGGATTAACTTTTTGTCCCATGACTCTCCATTTGTTTTGCTTCTGATAGAATTATTGTAACACTAGAATAAGGTTTTAATATTGGTGCTGCTCTACCTTTTGCTCTAGGTCTAAATCTTTTCATTATAATTTTTTTTCCACAATAAGCTTCTTTTACAACTAAATTATCAATATCATATTGATAGTTATTTTCTGCATTGGCTACAGCTGAGCTTAATGTTTTTCTAATATCTCTAGTCACTCTTTTTTCAGAGAACTCCAAATCTCTAATTGCAACATCAACTTTTTTACCAACTATTGCTTTTAAAATTGGATTGAGTTTTCTAACACTTGATCTAATATTATTATTAATAGATCTCACTGTATTTTCTCTACTAGGATTTGTTTTCTTTTTTTTACTCATTAATCTTTTTTAGCCTCTGCTGGTTTTGCTTTTTTATCTGCAGGTGTATGTCCAAAGAAAGTTCTTGTTGGAGCAAATTCACCTAATTTATGACCAACCATGTCTTCAGAAATGGTAATTGGTATAAATTTTTTTCCGTTATAAATTAAAAAACTTACGCCTACGAAATCAGGTATAATTGTTGATTTTCTAGACCAAGTTTTAATTGGTATTTTTTTTGAATCTTGTTTGTATTTATCAACTTTTTTCATCAAACTATCTTCAACAAATGGTCCCTTCCAAACAGATCTAGCCATTATCTAATCCTTTCTTTTCTTTCTTCTTCTTACAATAAACTTGTCTGTTCGTTTATTATCTCTTGTTTTTAAACCTTTAGCCGATTGACCTGTTCTAGATACTGGATGTCTTCCTCCAGAAGTTTTACCTTCACCACCACCATGTGGGTGATCTACAGGGTTTTTAACAACTCCTCTAGTGTGCGGTCTTCTTCCAAGCCATCTTGATCTTCCAGCTTTACCAATTTTAATGTTTTTTTGATCTGGATTACTTAAAACACCAATTGTTGCTAATGATCTTGAATCTATTTTTCTGACCTCTCCTGAAGCCATTTTAATTAAACTGTAATTTCCATCTAAACCACTAATTGTTACAGATGTGCCTGCTGATCTAGCAATCTTACCACCTGCACCTGGCTGAATTTCAACATTGTGTATGTTAATGCCTACTGGAATGTCTTGTAGAGGCATACAGTTACCAACTTTGATTTCTTTTTTATTTCCATTTTCTATTTTGTCTCCAATACTAATTTTTTGAGGAGCTAAATAGTATGCATGAGTGTTATCCTCAAATTTGACCAACATAATGTAACAAGATCTGTTCGGATCGTATTCTATTCTTTCAACAGTAGCTGGCATATCAAATTTTTTTCTATAAAAATCTACATGTCTATACATTTTCTTATGTCCACCAGCTCTATTAATAGAAGTTATGTGGCCATTATTATTTCTTCCTTTCATTGAGTTTTTTGGAGAAACTAACGATTTGAATGGTTTACCTTTCCATAAGTCAGATCTATCAATTAAGATAGTTCCTCTAGTAGATTTTGTGTAAGGTCTAAAAGATTTTAATGCCATATTTAAATACCTGTAGTTAAGTCAATACTTTGACCTTTTTTAAGTGTTATGATTGCTTTTTTAAAACCAGAGATTTTAACTTTTTTGCCTCTGGTAACTTTAGTTCGATTTTGTTTATTA
Source organism: Candidatus Pelagibacteraceae bacterium (assembly GCA_038124805.1). Lineage (GTDB taxonomy): Bacteria > Pseudomonadota > Alphaproteobacteria > Pelagibacterales > Pelagibacteraceae > Pelagibacter. The sequence goes on along the minus strand of JAYPCR010000001.1, from coordinate 2,148 downwards.
ATAATATTAATTTTTGTTACGTTAACTTTAAATATTTTTTCAATATTCTTTTTTAAATTTTCCTTATTTGCTGAAGACGGTACTTTGAAAACAATTTTGTTTAACTCAGACAAATTTGTTGATTTTTCAGTTACTAGCGGAGATAAAATTTTATCATATAAATGTAATTTATCCATTATACGTACCTCTTTTCTAGTTCTTTAACTGAGCTTTCAGTAAACACAATTTTTTTATATTTAATTAAATCAAATGAGCTAAAATGGTTAACATCTGTAACTTTAATATTGGGAATATTTCTAAGTGACTTTTCTATTAAATCTTTAGATGACTTATCTAATACAACTAGAGAATTTGTTATTTCAAATTTTTTAACAATAGAAAACATTTCTTTGGTTTTTTTAATTTCAGATTTAAAATCACTCATAACTATTAAGTCATTATTTTTTAATTTTTCTGAAATTAAAGAAGCAACACTCAATTTTTTTTCACTTTTATTTAGTTTTCTTTTTTTATATGCTAATTCTCCTTTAGGACCATGAGCAACTCCTCCAGCAACAAATAAAGGAGCTTTTCTACTACCATGTCTAGCATTACCCGTTCCTTTTTGAGCATAAATTTTAGCAGTTGATCCTGTAATTTCATTTCTCTGCTTAGTTTTAGCATGTCGACCTTTATAGTTCGCGTTTGTCTTGTAAATAACGTTACTTACTAATTTATGATTAATTTTTGCAGAGAAAATTTTATCTAAAACTTCAATAGAGTCTTTTCTTCCATCTAAATTTAATTTATCTATTTTCATTATTTTTTCTTATTGTCAGCTGAATTTTTTGCTAATTCAATTGCCTTCATTTTTTCTGGCACTGTTAGTTTTTTTGTATTTTTAATAGCTTTTTTAACTAAAATTTCTGAGTTTTTAGCGCCTGGAATAGAACCTTTTAAATATAAAAGGGCATTCTCCAAATCTGCTCTAATAATCTCAATATTTTGCATTGTTCTTAGCTTGTCTCCCATATGACCAGCCATTTTTTTTCCTTTAAATACCTTTCCTGGGTCTTGTCTTTGACCAGTTGAACCATGAGATCTGTGAGAAACAGACACACCGTGCGATGCTCTTAAACCGCCGAAATTATGTCTTTTCATCGCTCCAGCAAAACCTTTACCAATAGTTTTTGATTTAGTGTCTACAAATTTTATATCTTTAAATATTTCCAATCCAAACTCATTTCCTTCTTTATAATTTTCTGTATTTACTACTCTAAATTCTTTTAATTTTTTTTTAGCTTCAGTATTTTTTTTAGCAAAAAAGCCTTTCATAGCTTTTGTTAATTTTGAGTTTTTAATTTTACCAAATCCTAGTTGAACAGCTTTGTAACCTCTTTTATCTTCTTCAATGACATTTATAACTCTTGCTTTTTCCATTTTTAAAACAGTAACAGGAACAAGTTGACCGTTTTTATAAAACTCTCTAGTCATACCTATTTTTTTTCCAATTAATGCTATTTCACTCATAACTAAATTTTAATCTCCACATCAACACCAGAAGCTAAATCTAACTTCATTAAAGCTTCAACTGTTTGTGGGGTTGGTTCTATAATATCAATTAATCTTTTGTGAGTTCTAGTCTCAAACTGTTCTCTGCTTTTCTTGTCTATATGAGGCGATCTTAAAACAGTATATCTCTCTATTCTTGTTGGAAGTGGAATTGGACCTTTTATAGTTGCTCCAGTTCTTTTAACCGTATTTACTATTTCTTCTGTAGATGCATCTAGAATTTTATTATCGTAGGCTCTTAATTTAATTCTAATATTTTGTTTTTCCATAATTAGCCTGCAATCTTTTTAGTTACTTCGTCTTGAACATTTTGTGGGACTTTAGAGTAATGGTCAAAAAACATTGAATATTGAGCTCTACCTTGTGACATTGATCTTAAGTTATTTATATAACCAAACATGTTTGCAAGTGGCACCATCGCTGTTATAACGGTTGCATTACCTCTTTGCTCTTGAGTACTTATTTGACCTCTTCTACTGTTAAGATCTCCAATTACATCTCCCATATAATCTTCTGGGGTAACTACTTCAACACGCATGACCGGTTCTAGTAGTTTTAATCCACCTTTTGTACAAGCTTCTTTAAAACAAGCTCTGC